>DASULL010000189.1:0-7998 GCA_036278215.1 Gammaproteobacteria bacterium
GCTATCTGCCCACCGCTCAGGAATCGTCGCCGTCCCGCTGGTCGCGGGACACGGCTTCGTGGATCAGCTGCGACAGCCGTGCGCCACGGTCGAAAGAATCGTCGTATTGAAAATGCAACGCCGGCACGGTGCGCAGCCGCAGCCGCTGGCCAAGCAGCTTGCGCAGAAAACCGGCAGCGCTCTTCAACGCCTCAAGCGAAGCCGCGATCTGCTCGGCATCGGCGCCCAGTACCGCCACGAAGACCTTGGCATGCGCCAGATCGCGGGTCACCTCGACTGCGGACACAGTCACCATACCGATACGCGGATCGTTGATCTCGTCGCGGATCAGCTCGGCCAGCTCCCGTTGGAGCTGTTCGCCGATCCGCCGCGTACGCGGGAAATCCTTTGCCATTATTGCGCTCCTCGCTGGTCGCTCGGGGCGAGACGCTTACAGCTGTCTCGCTACCTCGATCCGCTCGTAGCACTCGATCTGGTCGCCGGCGCGTACGTCGTTGTAGTTGCGCACGCCGATACCGCATTCGGTACCCGCCTGCACTTCGTTGACGTCGTCCTTGAACCGACGCAGCGACTCGAGCTCGCCCTCGAAGATGACCACGTTGTTGCGCAGCACCCGAATCGGATTGCGGCGCCGAACCACGCCTTCGGTTACCAGGCAGCCGGCAATCTGGCCAAGCTTGGACGAACGGAACACTTCACGCACTTCGGCCAGACCGAGGATGCGCTCCTGGACCTCCGGCTTGAGCATGCCGCTGATCGCGCTCTTGAGCTGCTCGATCGCGCTATAGATGACGCTGTAGTAATGCAGATCGACGCCCGATTCCTGCACCAAGCGTCGGGCCGCGGCATCGGCGCGGACGTTAAAGCCGATCAGCAACGCGTGGGAGGCAAGCGCCAAGTTGACGTCGGTTTCGTTGATCGCACCGACACCGGTGGACACCACGTTGACCCGCACTTCCGGCGTGCTCAGTTCCACCAGCGACTGCTGCAGCGCTTCCGCCGAGCCTTGCACGTCGGCCTTGATGACCAGGTTGACCGTGTTGATCTCGTCGGTCTGCAGCTGGTTGAACAGATCGTCCATGCTGGCAGCCTTCTGCTGCGCCAGTCGGACATCGCGGGACCGGCCGGACCGGAACTGGGCCACTTCGCGCGCCTTGCGCTCGTCAGCCACTACCTGCATGTCGTCGCCGGCATTCGGCACGCCGGAGAGGCCAAGGATGACCACCGGCATTGACGGTCCGACCCGCTCGACGCGCTTGCCGGTTTCGTCGATCAACGCCCGCACCCGACCCCATTCCTTGCCCGACAGCACCACGTCGCCGCGCTTCAGCTCGCCTTGCTGCACCAGCACTGTGGCAACCGGCCCACGACCCCGATCGAGGCTCGCTTCCAGCACCACGCCCTGAGCCGGAGCATCGGCAACTGCGGTCAGCTCCATCACTTCCGCCTGCAGCAGAATCGCTTCAAGCAGCTCGTCGATGCCCTGACCGGTCTTGGCCGATACGTTCACAAACTGGGTATCGCCGCCCCACTCTTCCGGCACGACTTCCTTGCCCGCCAGCTCCTGGCGGACCCGGTCCGGATCGATATCCGGCTTGTCGATCTTGTTCACCGCCACAACCAGCGGAACACCGGCGGCCTTGGCGTGCTTGACGGCCTCTTCGGTCTGCGGCATCACGCCGTCATCCGCCGCCACCACCAGCACCACGATATCCGTCACCTGCGCGCCGCGGGCCCGCATGGCGGTAAAGGCCTGGTGACCCGGGGTGTCCAAGAAGGTGACGACGCCACGGGGCGTGTTGACGTGGTAAGCGCCGATATGCTGGGTAATGCCGCCAGCCTCGCCGGTGGCAATCTTGGTCCGCCGGATATAGTCGAGCAACGACGTCTTACCGTGGTCGACGTGGCCCATGATGGTGACGACCGGCGGTCGCGGTGTCCGCTCACCTGCCATTTCCGCTACCTCATGCATCAGCTGCTCTTCGACCGCGCTCTCGCTGATGGTCTTGGGCTTGTGGCCAAGTTCCTCAACGATCAGGACGGCGGTGTCCTGGTCGATGGTCTGGTTGATGGTCGCCATAATGCCCTGCTTCATCAGTTCCTTGATGAGCACGGCCGCCTTGACGCTCATCTTCTGCGCCAAGTCACCGACAGTGATCGCCTCGGGAATCGACACCTCACGTACCATCGGCGCCACCGGGCGCTCGAAGCCATGTTGTAGCTGATGACCCGCCTCGGCGCCGCGCCGACGGCGCGCTCCGCCCGGCTGGCGGTCGGCGCTGATCGACAGCGATGCCCGCTGCTTGCGCCCCTTGGCGCCGGTGCCGGTCTTGCGCGCCTGGCGCTGCTCGGCTTCCCGCTCGCGTCTCAGTTCCTGCTCCAGACGGCGCCGCTCGCGCTCTTCCTCGCGGCGCTTTTCTTCCTCGGCCTCACCAGCCGGCTCGGCCTTCTTCTCCACCGCCGCCTCTTCGGCCTCAGCCCCGGCCTCGGCTTCCGGAGCCCCGGCTTCAACCTCGGCGGGGGCTGGGCTGGCCTCAGCAGCCTTGGCTGCAACTTCAGCAGTCTGTGCCGCTTCCGCCGCCGCGCGCTCCGCCTCCTCGGCGAGACGACGCGCCTCTTCCTCGGCAGCCTTTGCCTGCTCTTCCGCCTTGCGAGCCTCTTCCTCGGCTCGCAGGCGAGCTTCTTCCTCAGCCCGCAACCGTGCCTCTTCTTCGGCCCGCTGGACGTCGTCCTGGAGAACCTCTTCGAGTACCTCGACATCGCGCCGATGCTCTTCGGCCTCGACCACGCTGCGATGCACGTACGTCCGCCGGCGGCGGACTTCCACGGTTACCGTTCGCGTCTGGCGGGGGCCGCGCGTAGTCGCGCTGGTCGCCGGCAGCTTGATCTGACTGTGACTCTTGCGGGTCAACGTGATTTTGGACGGCGCTCCATCCTCCGGCGCTTTGTTGCCATGGGACTGACGCAGATAGGCGAGCAGAGTCGCCTTATCCTCATCCGAAATCATGGCGTCCGCGCTCCGCGCCCCGAGGCCTGCCTCGCCTAGCTGCGTCAACAGCCGATCGACCGGAATCCCGACCTGATCCGCAAACTCTTGTACTGTCACTTCCGCCATATATCTTCTCCCCCGTCATCGGCCAGCGTCGCAGGCCATCGCTCGGGTACTGTTCAATTCTTGCCGCGCGTTAGGCGTTACCCTGCTCCGCAAACCACGGCTCGCGCGCCTTCATGATGAGCGCCGCCGCGCGCTGTTCATCGAGTCCGCCCACTTCGAGCAAATCATCGATGGCCTGCTCGGCAAGATCTTCCATAGTGACGATGCCTCGCGCGGCCAGCGCCTTGGCAAGCTCGTCATCCATTCCTTCCATGTTACGAAGATCGTCGGCGGGAGCCCCGCCTTCCTCCTGCACAATCGCCTTGGTGAGTAGGTAGTCACGGGCGCGACTGCGCAGCTCCTCAACGATTTCTTCGTCGAACTCCTCGATCTCCAGCAATTCAGCGGCCGGCACGTAGGCAACTTCCTCGGTGCTGGAGAAGCCCTCCTGCACCAGAATGCCGGCCACCTGCTCGTCGACGTCGAGCGTCTGCATGAACATCTCGCGCAACTCCTGCGCTTCGGCTTCGCTCTTGGCTGCAGCCTCGGAGATGGTCATCACGTTCAGCTCCCAGCCGGTCAACTCGCTGGCAAGCCGGACGTTCTGACCGCCGCGGCCGATGGCCTGCGACAGCTGGTCTTCAGCCACGGCAACGTCCATGCTGCGACGGTCCTCGTCGACAACAATAGACTGCACCTCGGCCGGCGCCATAGCGTTGATGACGAACTGAGCCGGATTGTCGTCCCACAGGATGATATCGATCCGCTCGCCGGACAGCTCGTTGGAAACGGCCTGTACCCGCGAACCGCGCATGCCGACGCAAGCGCCCACCGGATCGATGCGCGGATCCAGCGACTGCACCGCAATCTTGGCCCGTTGACCAGCGTCACGGGCGCCGCCCATGATCTCGACCAGCCCCTGACCAACCTCCGGCACCTCGATCTTGAATAGCTCGATCAAGAACTCCGGCGCCGTCCGGCTGACGAACAGCTGCGGGCCACGCGGCTCCGAGCGGACGTCTTTCAGCCAACCGCGCAAGCGATCGCCAGTGCGCACCGCTTCGCGCGGAATCATGTCCTCGCGCGCCACCAGCGCCTCGATGTTGTTGCCCAGATCCAAGATCACGTTGCCGCGCTCGACTCGCTTGACCACGCCAGTCAGCAGCTCGCCCTTGCGGTGCTTATAGGCGTCGACGATCTTGCCGCGCTCGGCCTCGCGCACCTTCTGCACGATCACCTGCTTGGCGGTCTGCGCCGCGATACGGCCGAACTCGACCGACTCCATCGGCTCTTCGATGGTGCCGCCGACCTGCACATCAGCCTTTTTCTGGCGCGCCTCAGACAGCGGGATCTGCTGATCGGGCAGTTCGATCTCGGCATCGTCTTCAACAACGTGCCAGACACGGAAAGTGGAATACTCGCCAGTGCGGCGATCAATGCTCACGCGGGCATCGATCTCGCTTCCAGCGTGTCGTCTTTTCGTCGCCGACGCCAGCGCAGCCTCAATGGCCTCAAAAATAACGCCCTTATCCACGCCCTTCTCGTTGGACATGGCTTCCACAACCAACAGGATCTCTTTGCTCATTTTCCCGTCCCTTCCTGTGGAATCAGGCCTCAAGCTCCAGATTGGCTTTATCAATCTGGCTCAGCGGCACGTTGATTTCGATTCCGTTTTCCTCGACGACGACTTCATCGCCTTGCAAACCGCGCAGCACCCCGGCCAGCCGACGCCGACCGTCCAGCGGCGCCTGCAAGCGCAACCGCACCTTCTCGCCGGCGAACCGGTTGTAATCTTCCGGCTTGAAGATCGGTCGATCCAAGCCCGGCGACGACACCTCCAGCGTATACTGGGTGCTGATCGGATCTTCCACATCAAGCACTCCGCTGACGTGCCGGCTCACCCGCGTGCAATCGTCCAGGTCTACGCCGCCCGGCTTGTCGATGTACAACCGCAACAGCGCGCTCTTGGGGTTGCCGCGGTACACGATACCGACCAGCTCGCATCCCATGCCAGCGACTGCGGGCTCCAGCAACTGCAACAAATTCTCTTCGATCGGGCTCATTGGTCCGCCGACGCAAAAACAAAAAATGGGCCGAAGGCCCATCCCGTAACGCTCCGCCGCGTGCTCAATCGCCCACGCCGCCGGATGCGCTCCAATAAAAAAGCCGCCCGCGATCCATCCGATCTTCGGCAGCCGAAAACCACCTTTGCTGTGTTGATCGTGAAGCTACCAAGCTGCCAGCGCGGCCGCACATTCTACACCGGAACGTGGGCCGGTCAAACAGGCAAGATCGCAACAGGAATGCGAGCTTATCATGAGACTGCAGTCTGACCGAAAAGTTCGGTGCGACACGACCATCCGGCCTGCTCTCTGGCACTGCCAGCTGGCAAGAAAGCAGCATCAAAAGATGACAGCCTCACCCACCCCCTACCCAGCAAAGCCGGGTTGCGCAGCCGGAACAGCTGGCCGAGCTGGCTGCGCCGTAACGATGGCGCAACCAGCTCCGGGATATACCTAGAAAGCGACCATCGCTCGCAGCTTGCCGCAGCGGCAGACCTGCCTGTTCAGGCAGTTGCACGCGACTGCATGCCTGCCGGCAAGCTAGCGCGCCTTGACCTCGGTCCACCAGCGCCCCAGTGCCCGTCGCTCCTTGGCCGAGGGCAGCTCCTCCGGCACCTGCATATTCTTCAGTGCTTCTTTATCCGGGAAGATCGCGCTGATCTCCAGGATGTCGGAACGGATGTGCTCGCGGGCGGCCTGATTGGGATTACCCGAGCCGATCAGGTTGGTCAGCTGCGCCGACTGGTAGCCGTCAAGGACGAAGTCGATGAACTGATGAGCCAGATCCGGCCGTGGCGCGTTGCGGTGAATCACCAAGTTGTCCATACCGACCAGCGCCCCCTCCCGCGGCAGCGCGAAGCCGATGTCAAAACCGCGCTTGGCCTGGCGCACGTCTTCCCGGGCCTGGAAGATGTCGCTGGAGTAGGCATGCGCCACCCAGAGATGCCCGGCGGCCAGCTGCTGCATGTAGCTGGAGGCGTTGAACGCGGCCCAGTAAGGCTTGGCCTGGCGGATCAAGGCCGCCGCCTCTTTCCAGTGCGCCGGGTCGAGGCTATTGGCCGAATGCCCCAGATACAACAGCGCCGCGCCCAGCAGCTCCCGCGGGCTGTCCAGCACCGTGACTCGGCCCTTGATCTTCTGCAGCACTGCAGGATCGAACAGCACGGCCCAGCTGTGCGGGTCGACGCCCAATTCGGCGAGCTTCTGCTCGTTGTAGCCGATGAGCGTTACCGTATAGGCGTAGGGCACGGCGTACTGGCCGCCTGGGTCGACCGGGTTGTGCAGAAAGCCGGCGTCGATGTGCTTGAGATTAGGCAGCTTGCTCTTGTCCAGCGGCAGCAGCAGGTTCTGCTTGAGCATGCCGCCCAGCACCTCGGTGCTTGGAACGATCAGGTCATAGCCCCTGGCGCCGGCGGCAAGCTTGGCGAGCATTTCCTCGTTATCGGCGTAGTAGCTCTGCACGACTTGGCAGCCGCACTTGGCCTCGAACGCGGCGACGACCTGCGGCGTCATGTAGTCGCTCCAGTTGTACAGATGCAGCCGGTCTGTCGCCCAAGCCGGCAGCACAGCCGCCAGGAGACCAAATGTGAGCAGCCACCTTCTCATGGAGCTTCCCCCGTATCGCGCTTAAGAATCCCCGGCGTCAGCCGGTGGGCCAGGATGATCAGTCCGATCGTCAGCAGCATCAGTAGTGTAGAGACAGCATTCACGACGGGCGTGACGCCGGTCTTGAGCATGGCGTAGAGCTTGAGCGGCAGGGTGGCGGCGTCGGCCCCGGCGGTGAAAAAGCTCACTACAAAGTCATCCAGCGACAGCGTGAACGCCATCAGCGCCCCCGCCAGCACGCCGGGCAGAATCAGCGGCAGCGTCACTCGCCGAAATGCCTGCCATGGACTGGCTCCCAAGTCGCGGGCCGCTTCGATAAGCGCCGGATCCAGCCCGACCAATCGCGCCTGCACCGCGACCGTGACGAAGCCGATGGCAAACACGGTATGCGCCAAGGTGATGGAGACCAGCCCCAGGCTGATTTCCAGCAGGACGAAAGCCAGCAGCAGGCTCACACCCAGCAGCACTTCCGGCACGGCCACTGGCCCCAGCACTAGCCCGGTAAGCAGCGGACGGCGGCGCCGCCACAGCGCCATCGCCGCCAGCGTGCCGAGCAAGGTCGCCAGCAGGCTGCAAGCCAGCGCGATCAGCAGCGAGTTGCCCGCCGCCTTGAGCATTTCGCCATCGCCCAGCAGCACCTGGTACCAGTGCAGGGTGAAGCCTACCCACTCGGCGTTGAGACGGGAGGCGTTAAACGAGTAGATCACCACCACCGCCAGAGGCGCATACAAAAAGGCATAGAGCGCAGCGCCCAGCACCAGCAAGCTAAACGATGGCCTCGACCTAGCCATACGCCGCCCTCCCTCGCGCCAGCCGCCCAGCGAGCCAAGCCAACGCCAAGGCGCTGAGCGTGAGCGCGATCGCCAGCGCACTGCCGAACGGCCAGTCGCGGGCCTCCAGGAACTGCGAGCGGATGACATTGCCGATCATGATCCCCTCGGTGCCCCCCACCAAGTCGGGAACGGCGAACATGCCAAAAGCTGGGATGAACACCAGCGCCGCGCCGGCGTAGACGCCGGGCAGAGAGAGCGCCCAGGTCACCCGCCAGAAACGCTGCCAGCGCCCTGCCCCCAGGTCCTGCGCGGCTTCGGCCAGCGCTGGATCCTGGCGCTCCAGGTTGACGTACAACGGCAGCACCATGAACGGCAAGTGCACGTAGACCATGCAGAGAATCACCGCCGCCGGCGTGTACATGAGCTGCACCGGCCCCAGCCCGAGCAGTGCCAGCAGCGCATT
>DASULL010000190.1:0-5712 GCA_036278215.1 Gammaproteobacteria bacterium
CCGTGCAGCGCGCCTTGCTCTCGTCGAACAGCTCGCCGTTGACCGCACCTATGCCGGTCACCAAGCCGTCGGCCGGGGTCGAGCGGATCAGATCGTCGACGCTGCGCCGCCGCCGCTGAGCGGCGAAAGTGAGCGCGCCTATTCGATGAAGCTGCCGGGGTCGCAGATGGCGGCGATGTTCTCGCGGGCGGTGCGCTGGCCGGTCTTGCGGCGACGGGCGACCGCCTCGGGCCGCGCCTCGTCCAGCCCCAGCGCGTGCCGCTCCAGCACTTCCGCCAGATCCGGGCGGATGGCGTCGAGGTCGAGCTGCGCTGTGTCGTCCAGCGCGGCCCCTGCCACCTCACTCGGTTCGATAAACAGCAGCGGCTGCGCCTGGACAACCAGGTCGCCGGGCGCCACCAGCACTTGCCGTACCCGGCCGCCGACCGCAGCCAGCATCTCGTGCTGCATCTTCATCGCCTCGACCACGGCGATGAGCTGACCCTCGCGCACCGTCTCGCCCTCGGCCGCCACAACATCCACCACTACGCCCTGCATGGAGGCCAGCACGGCGGTGGTGCCGGCCGGCGCGACCACCACGCGATCTGCCGCAGCGTCATCGGCGCTGTTGGCCGACGCAAAGAAAAGCTGCGGGTGAGTGCTACCGTCCTGCTGCGCCACCAGTGCCGCCATGTGCTCGTCGACGAAGCGGGTATAGACCGCATTGGCGACCACTTCCTCGCGGCTCAGCAGATTCTGCAGAAAGCCGATGTTGGTGGCGACGCCTTCAATGCGGAACTGGCAGAGGGCACGGTAGGCCCGCTCAGCGGTGGCGGCGAAACTGCGGCCGCGGGTATGCACGATCAGCTTGGCCAGCAGCGAATCGTAATGCGGGCTGGTGCGATAGCCGCGATAGCCGAAGCTGTCGACCCGGATGCCGGGGCCGGTGGGCGGCTCGAAGGTCGCCAGCACCCCGCCGGCCGGCTGAGCGTTGCCGGTGCTGTCCATGGTTTCCATGTTGATCCGCAGCTGCATGGCAAAACCCTGCGGCGCCGGGATCTGCGCCTGGGTCAGGCCCAGGGACTCCAGGCTCTCGCCGCCAGCGAGCAGCAGCTGCGCCTGCACCAGATCGATGCCGGTGATTTCCTCGGTGACGGTGTGCTCGACCTGCAGCCGGACATTGGCCTCGATAAAGAAGAAATCGCCGCGCTGCTCATCGACCAGGAATTCGAAAGTGCCGAGATTACGGTACTCAACTGCTGCCGCCAGCCGCAGCGCAGCGGCGATGATGCGCTGGCGCAGGGCCCCATCCAGAGTCGGACTAGGGGCGATCTCGACCAACTTCTGGTTGCACCGCTGCAGACTGCACTCACGCTCCCACAAGTGGCTGACCCGGCCGCTGCCATCGCCGATCACCTGCACCTCGATGTGGCGGGCGCGCGGGATGAAACGCTCGACGTAGAGCGCGCCGTTGCCAAAGGCCGCCTCGGCTTCCGCCTGGCAGCGCTTGAACGCCTCCTCCAGTTCGCTCGCTTGGTGGACGATGCGCATGCCCCGGCCACCGCCACCGGCGACCGCCTTGACCACCACGGCGACGCCGTCGCCGAGCTCGGCCATGAACGCTCGCGCCTCGTCCAAACCGACCGCGCCACTGGTGCCAAGCACCACCGGCACGTCGTGCTGCTGCGCCAGCTGCCGCGCCCGTGCCTTATCGCCCAGCAGGCCCAACACCGCGGCGCTGGGCCCGACGAAAGTCAGGCCGCGCTGCTCGCACAGCTGAGCGAAGGCTTCGCTCTCGCTGAGAAAACCGTAGCCGGGATGCACTGCGTCGCAGCCGGTCGCTAGCGCCACTTTCAACAGTTGCTCGCCAGCGAGATAGGCCGCCGCACCGACGCCGGGAATCGGGCAGGCTTCATCGGCCAGTTGGATGTGCAGCGATTGCGCATCGTCGGCCGGGTGCACCGCCACCGTGGCGATACCCAGCTCCGCCGCGGCGCGGGCGATCCGCACCGCGATCTCTCCTCGGTTGGCAATCAGCAGCTTGTTGATGGTCATTGTGTCTCGATTGATGAGATGGCCTCTGTCCGCCTTCCTCATCGGCTCAACGTGCCGTGCTGGAAAGGCAAGTTCTAAGCAAGAAATCAGAGAAGTCCAATGCGCCCAAGTATGACGATTGCCGTCAATTTGACCAGCCGAGCGTTTGAGCTGGCACTCGCCAACGAGGGGGTTTCGCATCGTCCAGCGCCCTCGCCTGAGTCGAGCGCGGTTCTTGAGGTTTCCCCGCAGCGCGCCGTCGTGCTGCTGCACGAAAAACTGCCGGCACAACAGGACGCTCGCCTCAATCACTGGCAGACCTGGGTGGTGGGTCTTGAGCAGCGGGTTGGCCCAAGCGGCTGGGTCGTCATGGACAAAGAAGTCGGACCCGTCTGTTAAGGAGGCAGGGAACGACGGCGGCCAAAAAAGCCGTTTCAGCGATAGGGATCACAGGTGCGAAGTTCAGACAGGCTGGGGCAACAGGCCGAATAGACGGTCGTGACCACCCTCCGAGGCCTAAGACAAAAACCTCAGCGCTGACTACTTGCGGGAGCGATCCGTATGGGCTTGTTAGGCATAAGTATTTCCCGTAAGTTGCCAGCACTGGCCGGATTCCACAAAGCATTGCCCGCCGCCGCTCTGGAGGCTGTCAGCGAACGCAGCATCCAGGTGGCGATGAGTGTCGGCGCGAACTCATCACGAACAATAACGATGCGCGGATCACCGAAACGTCTATGAGTGCGCCTGAAACCGCCGCGATGGAACAACACCAACACCTCGATACGCTCGCCTCCCCTGTCGAATACCGCCGTATCGCCACCATCCTCAACAGCCTCGACGCGCTGGTTTATGTAGCCGACATGCAAACGCACGAGCTGCTGTTCTTCAACGCCTACGGCCAGGCGGCCTGGGGCGATCCTGCCGGCCGCCTCTGCTGGCAGGTGCTGCAAACAAACCAGCAGGCTCCCTGCAGCTTCTGCACCAATCCGCAGCTGCTCGATCAAGATGGCAAGCCGACCGGAGTTCACGTGTGGGAATTCCAGAACACAGCCACTGGCCGCTGGTACCAATGCCGGGATCAGGCCATCGAGTGGGTAGACGGCCGTCTGGTGCGCCTCGAAATCGCTACCGACATCACTGACCGCAAGCGGATGGAGCAAGAGCTGGAGTCGGTCGTGAGACGGGCCCAAACCCTGGCGCATACCGATGAGCTCACCGGCCTCAACAACCGGCGGGCGTTCTTCGAGCTGGCCGCTCGGGCTCTCAGGCAAGCCAGGCTGCTCGGTTGGCCGGTTGCCGTCATCATGTTCGATGTCGACCACTTCAAACGGATCAACGACACCTACGGCCATATGGTCGGCGACGAGGTGCTGCGGGCTCTGGCCAGCTGCGTGCGGTCGCTGATCCGTGACGGCGATATCCTTGGCCGGATCGGAGGTGAGGAGTTCGCTCTGGTTCTGCCGAACGCCGCTTCGCCACAGGCGCTAGCCGTGGCCCAGCGCCTGCAGGCGGCAGTCGCCGCGCTGCGGCTGCCGGCCGGTTCGGACGCGATCCGGTGCACCTGCAGCTTCGGCATCGGCACTTGCGCCGACGGCGGCACAACCCTGGAAGCACTGCTGATTCAGGCCGATCATGCGCTGCTGGCCGCCAAGAATCGCGGTCGCAACCGCGTCGAGTATGCCTAACCAGTACTGGACGCCAGCCATTGGCAAACAGTCCAGCAATAGCGCCGTTCACTCGGGAAGCGTGGTCAGGGTGCACAGCGTGCACCCCCTCGTTCGGCCAGCGTCAGCCCGACCCATGCACCTGCAGCGGCAGCATTTCGCCGGCGACCGTTTCCTCCAGATAGTCGATCAGTTCGGCCGCCCGGTGCGCAGCGGTGTGGCGGGCCAGTACGCGCTGACGGGCCTGCTGGCCCATAGCACGGCGGGCGACGTCGGGTATCTCCGTCAAGAACACCAACACCTCCTCCGGCCGATGGGCCAGCAGGATTTCTTCGCCAGGACTGAACAAAGTCTCGATTCCGGGCCAGTCGTCGGAAATCACCGGTGTGGCGCAGGCGGCCGCTTCGAATAGACGCACGCTGGGAGCATAACCGGCGCGAATCATGTCATCGCGGGTGACGTTCAGAGTGAAGCGCTGCGCATTGTAGAAAGCCCGATGCTGGCTAGGCGGTATGTGCTCGCGGTAAGCGACATTGGCCGACCAGGCGATATCGGGCGGATACTGCGCGCCGGCGACGGCAAAGCGACCAGCGGGCCAGCGCCGGGCCGGTTCCAGCAGCAGGGCATCGACCCGCGGCTGCCGATCGGGGCTGTAAGTGCCGAGGTAGCCAAGGTCCCACTGGGGAACCGCGTCTTCCGGGTAATACAGCTCCGGGTCGAAGGAGCAATACAAAGCTCGGGCGCAGGGCGAGCCGTATTGTTGTTCCAGCCGCCGCAAGGTCGGTCCGCCGGTGAACGACAGATACAACTGGTAGCGTGGGATCTGCGACGGCGCCAGATAATCGTGCTCGCCGCGAACGAGTCTGGCGAGGGTAACCGGCGTGTCGATGTCGTAGAAAGCGGGAATGCCGCCGGCGGTCGTCAGCACCCAGTCGCCGACTGCGACCCCTTCCGGCACGAAGGAACCGACAATAACGGCGTCGGCCGTACGGACGTCGCCTTCGAAGCGCTGCTGCAGATCATCCAGATCCTGATACAACCGGGTGCTGCCATAAGGCGGTTCCGGCAGGTCGCGATGCGCGGCGTACCAGGGCACGTCGCGTTCCAGAAACAAGACTTCGTGGCCAGCCCGCACCAGTTCGCGAACCAGGCCGCGGTAGGTGGTGGCGTGACCGTTGCCCCAGGATGAGGTGATCGAAAGGCCAAGAATGACGATCTTCATATCGCCTCTCTCCGTGTTAGTGCCGGCCGATCGCGACCAGCCAGCAAGGCTTCCAACTGGGCTGCGCGATGCGCGTAAGTGTGCTCGGCCAGTACCCGCGCCAGTGCGGCCGCGCCGACGGCGCGGGTGCGCGCGGGGCTGAGCCGGTCGAGAATTTCCGCCACCTGCTCGCCGCTGTGCGCTACCAGCACCTCCTCGCCCGGCGCCAGGAACTGCTCTATGCCGCGCCAGGCATCAGTGATCAGGCAGGCGCCGGCGCCGACGGCTTCGAACACCCGGGTAGCCGGCGAGAAGCCGTAGCGGGCCATGCTCTCGCGGGAGATGTTGAGCACCGCCGTCGGCGTGACGTTGAAGGCGTTATGGTCGCGGGTGTAGACGTGACCGAGGTAAGCGACGTTGGTCGGCCGGGGCTTATCGTCCCAGCCGCTGCCGCCGAGCAGAAACCGCTTGGCCGGCAGCATCGCCGCCGCCTTGAAAAAGAACTCTTCGACCCGCGCTTCGCGGTCGGGCAAGCGGTTGCCGAGAAAACCGAGGTCGGCAGCAAAACGCGGATTGGGCTCGACCGGGAAGTGGGTTGCCGTGTCCAGCGCGTTGTAGATGGGCACGCACTGCCGCGCGGCCAGCGCGGTATAAGCTTCCACTACCGGGTCGCCGCCACCGTAGGTGAGGATCAGATCGTAGCGTGGGATCAGCTGTCGGAACGGGTCGGCGGGATTCTGCTGCAATCGATCGAGCGTGGCCGGCGCATCCACGTCCCAGAAGATGACGATGTTGTCAGGCCGCTTCAGCTCCAGCACCTCGGCCTCCAGCAGG
>DASULL010000191.1:0-11575 GCA_036278215.1 Gammaproteobacteria bacterium
GCCGTCATACGCAGGGACGCATAACTCGTTTCCATTGCTTGAAAGCCTGCTGCAGCAGACCTTGCGATCTTCGCCTAAGGTTAGGCTTTGCCATGCCGCGCTGCGCCCGAGGAGTTGAAAAACTGGAATTTCAGCGGCTTATCAGATTGTGACGGAATTAGTGATGGATGCCGAGGCGTTGCCGTGACTGATGACGTTGACCGGGCAAGAATGACGGAGACTGCTCTCGAGATCGCGCGCCTGCAGCGCTTGGTCGAGTTGCAGCGCAAGGAAACGGAGCTGGTCCGTCGGCTGAGTCGAGTGTCCACGGTCGACGCTCTGCTTGGAGACATCCTTGCCTATATCCGCGAGCGCTGGGGATTCAGCGCTGTCGGCATACAGCTGGTCGACGAGGAGCGGCAAGTACTGCGCGGTTACAGAACCCGGGGAGTTACTCTGACCAGGGGCGACTGGGCGGCGCTTGCGGTCGATGTACCGTTAGATGCGAACGCATCGGTCGCCGCCTGGGCGGCGCTGGAGCAAAGCCCGCTCTACATCCATCCCAGCGTGGTCCCCAAAGTCCCGGCAAGCGTTTTCGACCGCCGGGTTCTTGCCACTCTGGAGCTTGCCGAAGCGTTCATCATCCCGATCGTGGAAGATGGGCGCACCTTGGGAGTCGTGCACCTGGGACTGGATCAGTGCCGACCGGAGCTGACTCAGGAGCAGCTCGAGGAAGCGCGCGAGTTCATCCTAGGCATGACTGCCCCGATCCGCGGCGCCGTTATCCGCGAGCAATTGGAGCGTAGTCGGCGCGAGCAGGCGGAGTTAGCGGCACTCTGCCAGAGGATCAGCACCAGCATCGAATTGCCCCGGCTGCTGGACGTCCTCGGCGAGGAGGTGTTGGCGGAAGGCCTATTCGATGGTTACTTGGTGAGCTTGCCGGATGCCGCCGGCGATGCGTTGATCTGCCGGCATATCCGGCTTCCACCCGAATTCACGGGGATGGAAAGCGCCTATCTCGATGTCCGCCAGCCGCTGGATGCGGCTGATCCGCTGGCCGAAGCCTACCGCGAGGGCAGGACGGTGGTGGTACGGGCAGCCGATCTGGGCCGTTGGCCGACCATGCAGCACCGGTTTCAACGCTGGCGGATTCAGGTTGCGGTCGCTTTGCCTATCCCACTTGAGCGGGGCGTAGTCGGCCTAGTGTTTGCCTTCCGTCAGCGGGAGCCGCTGAATGCCGGTCGGCTGCGCTTGCTGCAGCAACGTCTGCCACTGTTCTCTGAGCAGATCCGGAATGCGCTGTTCTACACCGATATGCGGCGGCGCGAAGAGGAGGTCGCCAACTCGGCGGCGGAGCGGCAGCGGTTTCTCGATTTCACCAGTCGCTTGGTCGAGTTGACCGATCCTGAACAGATTTACCAGTTCATCGCCAACTCCTTGCTGAAGGGGTTGCCTTTCGATCTGGCGGGGATAGTGCTGCGGGAGGGGGATGGCCTGGCGGTGAAGTGGATCAGCGTGCGGGACAAAGAGTTAGAGCCACTGCGGCGGCGCTGGCGGGCATTCTATCGTAACCGCCCGTTCCGCCTGGATCCGGCCGACGGTGCTACCGCCTTTGCTTATGTTAACGACACCCGCGTGCTGATCCCGGATGTGATGCAGGTGCTGGATCTGCCGATGTCCGCCAGCGATCGGGAAGCGCTGGCTTTAATGGGGACGCCGCGTACTTTTCTGTTTCTGCCAATCCGTCGGCGGCAGGCCTCGGTCGGCGTGCTCTGGCTGATAAGCGTCCGACAGACGGTGACACTGCCGGAACGCGAGATCGAATTGATCGAGGCCTTATGCGATGTTATTGGCACCGCAATTGGTAATGCCGACCTGTACGCTACGGTGGAGATGCAGCGGCGCGAGATCGAAGCAGCGCTGAGGGAATTGCGTCAGGCTCAGGACCAGCTCGCTAGCGCTAAAGCGGCAGCCGAAGCATCGGCTGCGGCCAAAAGTGTCTTCGTCGCCAATACCAGTCACGAGATCCGTACCCCGCTGACCGCTATCATCGGCTTTGCCGAGATATTGCTGGAGCAGGCCGACCCTGAGTCCAGTACTGGCCTGGCGGCTAGCACCATCCTGCGTAACGGTCGCCATCTACTGGGATTGATCAACGATATTCTGGATCTCTCCAAGATCGAAGCCGGGCAGCTGGAGTTTGAGCAAGCCGCCTACTCGCCGGCGGAGTTGCTGCAGGATGTGGCGGCGACGATGAAGCTGCTGGCACAAGGCAAAGGCCTTCACTTCCGGGTAAAGGCCGGTTCGCCGCTCCCCGAGCAGGTGGTCGGCGATCCGATCCGGGTGCGACAGGCGCTGTTCAATCTCTGTAACAACGCCATCAAGTTCACCCACTCCGGCGGGGTAGATGTCGAAGTGCGTTGTGATTTGGCAGCCAAGCGGCTGCACCTGCAAGTGCGCGATAGCGGCATCGGGATTCGTGCGGAAGACCAGGCGATGCTGTTCCAGCCGTTCACGCAGGTGGAGGAAGCAGTCAGCCGGCGGTATGGTGGCACCGGCCTTGGGCTTGCCATTACCCGGCAGCTGGTGGAAGGCATGGGCGGCACGATCAGCGTGAGCAGCGAGCTTGGGCGAGGAACCGAATTCGAAGTGACCTTACCAACCGGTCCATTGCAGGGTGTCCCCCTGCGCCAATCACCTATCGATGTCGACTACCCCGCCGCCGATACCACGGTCGCGCAAGGCGATATCCGCCTGACGGGACGGGTGCTGGTTGCCGACGACAGCGCTGACAATCGCGAGTTGGTCCGGCATTACCTGGATCAGCTTGGGGTGCAGTCGACGTTGGTGGAAAGCGGTCGGCAGGCAGTGGCGGCTGCCCTGGGAAGCCCATTCGATCTGTTGATCTTCGATATCCAGATGCCGGAGATGAGCGGCCTGGAAGCGCTGGCTAATTTGCAAGCTTGCGGCTTCGACAAGCCGGTCATTGCCTTAACGGCGAATGTCATGGCTGCCGACACCCAACGCTACCAGCAAGCCGGTTTTGTCGCCTGTCTGGCCAAGCCGATCGAACGCCAGGTGCTTGTAGCAACGCTGCAGCGTTACCTGCCTCCGGCCGGTGGTGGGCTGGCGGTGCCGCGGCGAGACGCCGATATCAGCATGTTGGCGGAGCGTTTCGCCCAGGAATTGCCAGGACGTCTTGCCTTGCTGGAGGCCGGCTTGCAGGCCGGCGACTGGGAGCTGCTGGCGACGGAGGCGCACAAGCTGAAGGGGACCGCGGGGGTCTTCGGCTGGCCGAGCATCGGCATGATGGCCGCCGAAATCGAGGAGCTGCTGCGCGGCCCGGACAGTCCGAGCCGCCGCCAAGCGCTGACAGCGGTCCTGCGCCAGGCGACCGGGCTGGTGCGGGAGGCCTGAGCGGCGTGCCCGTCAGCAGGTCCGATACCTGCTGAAAACCCTGTTCTGACCAGCGGGCGTAGAGCAGCCTCCGCTGCTAGACTTGCCAATACTCCGGCAGGATGCCGGCGGCAGTATGCAAAGGGATTTGCCATGAGGCTCAGCGCGAGACTCTGCTTTGCCGTTGGCATCGCGGCGGCAACAGCCGGTATTGGTTCCGCTCTCACCCCGTTGATTGATGCAGTTTTAGCAAAGCGCCCGCTGTTCCGGGCATCCATTCAGTTGGGCGAATCGGCCGCCTCGGATTGGCTCCATGCAGACGCTTCAGCTCTGCGTGCTGGCCTGGGCATCAAGATCATGCCGCGTTTCGCTGCCCAGGAAATGCAGCGCGATGGCGCCGGCCAGCAGGTCGCTCTCTACCGTTTCCCGCTGCATTACCGGGTTCGCGACGAGTCCGGCAATATGCTGATCGACCAGTGGGTGCTGATCGATGCCAGCGAAAATCGCACCTTGTCCCGGAGCCATAGCGAGCGCCTCGAAACAACCGCGGTTACAGTCAACGCCATCTTCGACCCGTTCCTGATTACCCAGCCCAAGCGCGTTCGGATCGAGGCGCTGTTGTTGCCAGACAGGGCCTACAGCGCCGACCTCGAGCAGGCCGAGCTGCGCCTGTTTCGCCAGCTGCCGCCCGCTGGCGGCGCGATCCGCTTCGGATTGGCGGGCATCTTCAGCGGGCTGGCTTTGATGCTGTTCGGCTTGTTAGCCGAACTCCTGCCTGCTGCGGCGGTGTCGGCGGTGCGACCGGCCGCCACGGCAGCGGCCAGCGTCCGGGTGTTCGCTTTTCGGCCGCGCACCAAGCCGCAGCCGGTTTTAGCGCCAGAACTCGCCGTGCAGCGCCAAGCCCTATAACGAGAGCTGTGTCGGCAAATCCTTGCTCCCGCAAATCTCGCAAGTCTCAACCGCTGCTCGGTGCTTGCGCCGCCTGTGAGAAGAGGCCGCACTTTGCCATAGGCGCCTTGCTACCATAGGCCCCGTAAAAGGAGGCGATATGGCAACGATAGGCGACCGGCTGGTGGAGACGATGCAGGCGTTGGGGCAGGCATGCGAGGCGCTGACTTTCGAGCCGCCAGTAGCCTACGTCTACAATCCCCTGGTGTACGCTTGGGCACCGTATGCCGATTATCTCCACCGTTACGCTCATAGCGGCATCGAGGCCGTGTTGGTGGGGATGAATCCGGGCCCGTTCGGCATGCTACAGACCGGGATCCCGTTCGGTGATGTCGGCGTGGTTCGCGACTGGTTGGGTATCGAAGGGGTGGTCGAGCCGCCGCCACGGCAGCATCCGAAGCGCCCAGTGCAGGGATTCGCAATCCGCCGCGGCGAGGTCAGCGGTCGCCGGGTCTGGGGCTGGGCGCGGGAGCGCTTTCAGACACCGGAGCGATTTTTTGCTCACTTCTTCGTCATCAACTACTGCCCGCTGGGGCTTTTCGATGCCAGCGGCGCTAACCTTACCCCGGACGCCCTGCGCGGGGCGCAACGCGACGCACTGTATGCAGTCTGCGACCAAGCCTTGAGCGACGTGCTGTGCCTGCTGCAACCGAAAGCCGCCATCGGGGTCGGCCGGTTCGCCGAACAGCGGCTGCAAGCGGTCGTACCGGCGCTGAATATCCGCGCCATGGGCGTCACTCACCCCAGCCCGGCCAATCCCCGCTCGCACGGCGGCTGGGGGCCGCATATGGACGCCGTGGCGGCGGAGCTGGGACTTTCCACTCCGGAAAAATAACTGTGCTGGTCGTTCTTGTGCTCTCGAGTGAGACGCGGAAGGCATGCCCATTCTTTTCAAGCACCTTTATATCCGTCTAGTCTGAAGGGGCGGTTTCGAGGAGATCGGTGTGGACGGTTTGAGTGTGCTCATCGGTGCGGGCAGCGGCTTTGTGCTTGCCGCCCTGGCGGTCTGGCTGCTGTTGCGCGGCCAGGCGAGTGAGGCCTATCGGCGCGGCCGGGATGATGCGTACGGCCAGCTTGAACATGGCCAGCAGCAGCTGGTCGAGCGCGAGGCGGAGCTTGGCCGATTGCGCGACGAGCTGCGCCTCGAGCTGGCGCTGCGCGCCAAGGCGGAGGAGCAGGCCCTGCAGGCGGCCCGCTTGTCGGAGCAGCTGCTTGGCGCGCATGAGGACAATGCGCAGTTGCGGGAGCGGGTTTCGGCGCTGATGATGCAGCTGGAACAGGAGCGCAAGCAGGCCAACGAGAAGCTGCAGCTGCTGACCGAAGCGCGCGATCAGCTGACGACGCAATTCCGCAACCTCGCCCAGGAAATCCTCGAAGACAAGAGCAAGCGCTTTACCGAACAGAACCAGACCAACCTGGACGGTCTGCTGTCGCCGCTGAAAGAGCAGATCAAGGAATTCGAGAAGAAGGTGCACGAGGTCTACGACAAGGAAACCCGTGACCGGGTCGGGCTGTTTCACGAAATCACCCGCCTGAAGGAGCTCAACCAGCGCATCAGCGAGGATGCCGTCAAGCTCACCCGTGCACTCAAGGGCGATAACAAGACACAAGGAGTGTGGGGGGAGATGCTGCTGGAGCAGGTGCTGGAGAAGTCGGGCCTGGTGCGGGGGCGGGAGTACGAGGTGCAGGCGAGCTTTACCAGCGAGGACGGCCGGCGGCAGCAGCCGGACGTGATCGTGAAGCTGCCGGAGGGTCGGCACGTCATCATCGACTCCAAAGTTTCTCTTACCGCCTACGAGCGTTTCTGCTCGCTGGAGGACGACGAGGCGCGGCTGGAGGCCCTGCGAGAGCACTGCAACTCGCTCCGTAGCCACTGCCGTGGCCTGTCGGCGAAGGCTTATCAGCATCTGGGCATCCGCACGCTGGACTACGTGTTGCTGTTCGTGCCGGTCGAGCCGGCTTATACGGAAGCGGTACGCCACGATGCGGCGCTGTTTAGCGATGCGCTGGAGAAGAATATCGTCATCGTCACGCCATCGACCCTGCTGGCGACGCTGCGTACCATCCATAACATCTGGCGCTTCGAGCATCAGAATCGCTACGCCACCGAGATTGCCGACAAAGCTGGCCGGTTGTACGACAAGTTCGTCGGTTTCGTGGCGGATCTGGAGGAGGTCGGTCGGCGGCTGGAGGCGGCGCAACGGGCGCACGAGGAGGCCTTCAAAAAGCTCAAGCATGGCCGCGGCAACATGGTGAAAACGGCCGACGAGATCAAGGCGTTGGGTGCCAAGGCGGCGAAATCGCTGGCGGCGGAGCTGGTCGAGGAGGCGGCGGAAGAGCTGCCGCTGTTACAGGTTGTAGGTGCCGACGATGCCTGATCGGGTATTGTTAGCGGCTTCCATTTGAGCGAGAAATCCGAATGGCTGACCTTGCCGAGCGCGCGGCCGAGCTGCGCCGCCTGATCGACTATCACAATTACCGCTATTACGTGCTCGACCAGCCGGAGATTGCCGACATCGAGTACGACCGGCTCATGCGCGAGCTGATCGACATTGAGCAGGCGCATCCGGAACTGATCGTGCCCGACTCGCCGACGCAGCGGGTCGGCGCAGCGCCGCTGAAGGCGTTTGCCCCGGCGACGCATGAGATTCCCATGCTCTCCCTGGATAACGTCTTCAACGACGACGGCTTAGCTGAGTTCGACCGCCGGGTCCGCGAGCGGCTGGAGGTGGCCGCGGCCGAGTATGTTGCCGAGCCGAAACTGGATGGCTCCTCGCTCAATCTGCGCTACGAGCATGGCCTGCTGGTGCGGGCCGGCACCCGCGGCAACGGCGTCACCGGCGAAGATGTCACCGTCAATGTCCGTACCATGCCGACCGTGCCGCTGCGGCTGCGTGGCCACAAGCTGCCGGCGCTGGTGGAAGTGCGCGGCGAGGTGGTGATCCGTATCCAAGACTTCGCTGCATTGAATCAGCGCCGGCTCGATGCCGGCGAGCGGCCGTTCGCCAATCCGCGCAATGCCGCCGCCGGCAGCCTGCGCCAGCTCGATCCTAAGGTCACGGCCAGCCGTCCGTTGACGTTCTTCCCCTACGGTCTCGGAGCCCTCAGCGAGCCGATCGCAACCACGCACTGGCAGATTCTCGAGCAACTGGCCGAGTGGGGCTTTCGGGTGAACGAGCAACTCGAGCAGGTGCGGGGCTTGGAGGGCATGCAGACTTATGCTGAGCGGCTGCGCGAACGCCGCAGCTCGCTGCCGTTTGAGATCGACGGCGTGGTCTATAAGGTCAACGATCTGGCTCAGCGCGACACGCTTGGCTTTACCTCCCGCGCGCCGCGCTGGGCCATCGCCTACAAGCTGCCGGCGGTGGAGGCGACTACCCGCCTGGTCGGTATCCTCCCTTCGGTCGGTCGTACCGGCGTGATCACCCCGGTGGCGGAGCTGGAGCCGGTGGCGGTCGGCGGCGTCATCGTCAGCCGCGCCACCTTGCACAACCTCGATGAGGTGCGGCGCAAGGATGTCCGCGTCGGCGATACCGTCATGGTTCGACGGGCCGGCGACGTAATTCCGGAAATCACCGCAGTGGTGCTGGAAAAGCGGCCGACGGGCGCTCAGCCCTGGGATATGCCGGAGCGCTGCCCGGTGTGCGATGCCGAGGTGATGCGGCTCGAAGGCGAGGCGGCGCATCGCTGCATCGGCGGGTTGTTCTGCCCGGCGCAGCGGGTGGGGGCGCTGCTGCATTTCGCCAGCCGTAACGCCATGGATATCCGCGGCCTTGGCGACAAGCTGGTAGAGCAGCTGGTGGAGTACGAGCTGGTTCACAGCGTGGCCGATCTCTATCGGCTCGATCGCAAGGAACTGCTGACCTTGGACCGCATGGGGGAGAAGTCGGCCGATAAGCTGCTGGCCGCCATCGAGCATTCCAAGCACACCACCTTGCCGCGGTTGATCTACGCCTTAGGCATCAGCCAAGTGGGGCAAGTGACCGCGACCCAGCTGGCCCGCCACTTCGGCGATCTGGAGCCGCTGATGCAGGCAAGCGAAGAGGAGCTGACAGCGGTGCCCGACGTAGGGCCAGTGGTGGCGCGCTCGATTGCCCATTTCTTTGCCCAGTCGCATAACCGCGAAGTAATTGAGCAGCTGCGTGCCGCCGGTATTGAATGGCCGGCGTTGGAACGGCCGCCGGCCGATTCGGCGCTGGCCGGCAAAACCTTTGTGCTGACTGGTACGTTGGAAGCGCTGACTCGGGAAGAAGCGAGCGAACGCATCGAAGCACTGGGCGGCAAAGTCAGCAGCAGCGTGTCGAAGAAAACGGATTACGTGGTCGCTGGTGAGAAGGCCGGCTCAAAACTCGATCGGGCGCAGGCGCTGGGAGTTACCGTGCTCGACGAGGCGGCTTTTCTCGCGCTGCTGGAGCAGTAAAAAAGCCCGTATCCAGCTGCCTTGCCTATCGACAGGCAGCTGGATACGGGCTGGGCTTTTGCGCAAGGCCGTCACGGCCCAGGCTGCGGGCGAGCCGCGAATGCAATGCTAGCTTGCCCTGCCGTTAGCAACCGGTGGCCTGGTATCAGTTCAGCAGATTCAGGCTATTGTGCGCCGACTCCTGCGAATCGGCCGGCTTTTCCTCATCCTGGGTCGCCGGCTGGTTCGGCTGCGCTTCTTCTTGCTGCGCCGGCAGCTGCATGCGGATATCAGCGTTCTTGCGCAGCTCTTCGATGCGAGTCTCGACGCGCTCCTGCACGACCAGCGCGGATAGTTGCTGGCGAACCTCGTCGAGCGGCGGCGGAGTAACAGCGCGGGTTTCTTCCAGCTTGACGATGTGCCAGCCGAATTGAGTCTGCACTGGCTCCTTGCTGTAGGCGCCCGGCTGGAGCTGCTGCACGGCTTCCGCGAACGGCGCTACCATCTGCTCGGGCTGGAACCAGCCAAGGTCGCCGCCGTTGCTGCTGGTGGAATCGGTCGAGTTTTCTTCGGCCAGTTTGCCGAAATCGGCGCCCTTATCCAGCTGGGCAATGATCTTCTCGGCCTTCTCCTTGCTGTCTACCAGGATGTGGCGGGCATGATATTCCTGGCCCTGCTCACCCTTGAAGCGCTTGTCGTACTCTGCCTGGAGCGCGGCATCGTCTGGCGCCTGCTGCAGCATTTCCTCCACCGTCGCCTGGGCGAGCACGGCGCTGCGCAGATTCTGCAGGCGGGCGGCTACTTCCGGTTTGCTGGTCAGGCCCTGGCGCTCGGCTTCCTGCGCCAGCAGGGTCATGTCCACCAGTTCCTTCAGCAGCGCTTCGCGGTCCTCGGCCGAAGCCAGCTGCGGCTGACCGCCGGTGCGCCGCTCCAGGTGGAACTCGAACATCTGCTTGCTGATCGGCTCTTTGTTGACGTAAGCGACCACGTCGCCAGCCGCGACCGTCGCCGCAGGCTTTTTGTCCTGCTGGCAGCCGGCCAAAGCCAGAGCGGCCGCTAAACAGAACGCGATGTGCTTGATCTTCATGCTGTTTCCTTTAGCTGGGTGAGATTGTGCTGGAACCCGCCTCTGCGGGGGTCAATGCTTCGATGTTGAGTGCATGGATAACGTCGTTCCGCATCGCATCGCCCAGCGCGGTATAAACCATGCGGTGCCGCTGAAGCTGGCGCTGACCGGCGAAATCCGGGCTGACGATACGCACCCGGTAATGGCCGCCGCCGGCGCGCGCGCCGGCATGGCCAACGTGTAAATGACTGTCGTCGATGATCTCCAGTTCCTGGACCTGCAGCGCAGCGCTGAGTCGCTGGCGGATCATGTCTATGCGTGTCGTCATGGTAGTACCCGTCTAAATGGTTTGACCTCAACCGATGCGTAGACGCCGGCAGCGACATAGGGATCGGCCGCTGCCCAGGCTTCTGCCGCCGCCAGCGTATCGAACTCGGCGACGATCAGGCTGCCGCTGAAACCGGCCGGGCCTGGGTCGGTAGCATCGATGGCGGGACAGGGGCCGGCCAGCAGCAGACGGCCTTCCTGCTTGAGTGCTTCCAGCCGAGCCAAGTGCGCTGGGCGTGCCTCCTGGCGGCGTGGCAGGCTATCGGCCGCATCTCGTCCAATAATTGCGTAGAGCATCAGTTCTCTTTATCCGTCGGGGCTTCGGCGGGCAGATGTCGGCTGAAATATATCCCTTGCAGTAAAGCGAACAGCAAGGTTAGTCCAAGGACGCCGTAGAGTTTGAAGTCGACCCAGGTATCGAGGTCGTAGCTATAGGCGACGAACAGGTTGAGCGCGCCCATGCCGATGAAGAAGCCGATCCAACTGATCGTCAGGCGGCGCCAGATCGGCCTCGGCAAGCTGAGCTGGGCGCTCAGCATCCGTTCCAACATGCCTTTGCTGCCGATCAGTTCGCCGCCGATCAGCACCGCAGCGAATGCCCAGTTGACCAGTGTCGGCTTCCATTTGATGAACGCCGGATCATTAAAGATTAGAGTGAGTGCACCAAGCACCACGATCAGACCGACCACGGCGGCCTGCATTGGCTCCAGCCGGCCTCGCCGCAGCCACAGCCAGCCGGCCTGGGCTACGGCTACCGCCATGGCCGCTGCCGTTGCCGCATAGATGTTGCCCAGCTTGTAGACCGCAAAAAACACCAGGACTGGGAGCAGGTCTGTAAGAAGCTTCATCCGGAGCCTATTCTCTCGATTGACAGGCCTTGAGCCTGCATTAAAAAGAGTTGGAGCTTAGCACACCGAGCTGTATCTGAATCGGTATGATGGCCGGCAAACCCGGTACAATGGACCGTGATCACCGATGGTAGAGCTTTCATGAGCGAGATTTTGCACATCCATCCGGTTTCACCGCAGCCGCGGCTCATTGCCCGGGTGGTGGAAGCGGTGCGCAACGGTCAGGTCATCGTCTATCCGACTGACACCTCCTACGCGCTCGGCTGCCGGATTGGCGAGAAATCGGCATTGGATCGTATCCGCGCGATCCGTGAGCTAGATGAGCGGCACAACTTTACCTTGGCCTGCCGCGATCTTTCCGACATCTCCACCTATGCCAAGGTCAACAACCAGAACTATCGGCTGCTGAAAGCCTACACACCTGGACCGTACACCTTCATTCTACCGGCCACTCGGCAGGTACCGCGGATGCTGCAGCATCCGAAACGCAAGACTATCGGTATCCGCCTGCCGCAGCACGCCATTACCATGGCGCTGCTGGAAGAACTCGACGAACCGCTGATGACGACCAGCCTGATTCTCCCCGGCGACGAGTACCCGCTGAACGATGCG
>DASULL010000192.1:0-9557 GCA_036278215.1 Gammaproteobacteria bacterium
CTGCCTTGGTAAATCATTTCTACTCCTCCTGACTAAGAGCTACTACAAATTCCTGGTGCATCCGCGCAGCTCCGAACGGCCGTCGGGCAAAGCGCACAATCTGACTGGTAGTCGTTCGGCAAGGCCGTAAATCGACAGGCGCCGCCGGTTATTTCTGCCGGCTCACACCGGGACTGACAGGGCCTGCAGCTGTCGCTCGAGAAACCGCCGCTCGGTCGCCTGTCGGGTCAGGGCAAGGGCGCGCTGGTACGCTGCGCGTGCCTCCGCCGTGCGCTCCAGGCGCCGGCACAGGTCGGCCCGGGCTGCATGCGCAAGGTAATAATTGCTCAGCTCGCCGCGCGCCAGAATGGTGTCGATCAAGGCGAGGCCAGCGGCGGGACCGTCGTGCATCGCTACCGCCACGGCGCGGTTGAGCTCGATTACCGGAGATGGGGTAACCCGGAGCAACACGTCGTACAAGCCGATAATCTGCGCCCAGTCGGTGGTCGCGACATTCTCCGCCTCGGCGTGCACCGCGGCGATCGCCGCCTGCAGGGTATAAGGCCCAAACCGGCGCGACAGCAGTGCCTGCTCGACCAGCGCCACGCCTTCCGCGATCTGCTCCCGATCCCAGAGCTCGCGGTCCTGATCCTCCAGCAGGATCAGCTCGCCATCGGCTGAAAGGCGCGCTGCACGTCGCGATTCCTGCAGCAGCATCAGCGCCAGCAGACCGTGCACCTCGGGCTCGGGCAGCAGGCCGGCTAGCAGCCGACCCAGGCGGATCGCCTCGGCGGAGAGATCATGGCGAGTCAACTGCTCGCCGGAAGAAGCGAGATAACCTTCGTTGAATACCAGGTAGATCGTCTGCAGCACCGGGTCGAGCCGATCCGGCAATTCATCCTTCGACGGCACCTGATAGGGAATGCCCGCGTCCCGTATCTTCGCCTTCGCCCGGACGATGCGCTGTGCGACGGTGGGCGGCGCCACCAGAAAGGCCCGGGCAATTTCTTCGGTAGTGAGGCCGCACACCTCGCGCAGCGTCAGTGCACTCTGCGCCTCGGTCGAAAGCGCCGGATGGCAGCAGGTAAAGATCAGACGCAGCCGGTCATCCTCGACAGCGTCATCATCGACCTCGGCAATACTGTCGAATTCATTGTCCAGTTCATGGGCAAGCTCGGCCAGTTTGGCGTTGAATCGCGCCCGCCGGCGGATGCTGTCGATCGCCTTGAAACGTCCGGCTGAAACCAGCCACGCCCGCGGGTTGGCCGGCACGCCCTCCTTCGGCCATTGCTGCACGGCAGCGACGAAAGCGTCGTGCAACGCCTCTTCCGCCAGTTCGAAATCGCCCAGCAGGCGAATCAAGGTAGCAAGCACGCGCCGCGATTCAGCGCGGTAAACAGCGTCGACGGTTTCTCGTATTGCATCGTTCATCGGCCAGTCTTGTCCCATCCCGGGGCGCACCTTTACTAGCGTACAGACTCGCCCATTATGGAACGATCGCGAGCCTCCAGCGATCCAATTACGCTACTCGGGCGCTGGGCGATTCAGAGATTCGCGCTGCTCTCGGAGCGGCCGATCCCGCTACTCCGCGTGGCGGCATCAGATATGATGCTGTTCGATGCGTTTCTGATCTTCGAACTGGCTGGCGAGCTGCTGTGCCTCGACGTCGCTGAACAGCCTATGCGCTTTAGGGAACATGGCGTTCTCCTCCACTTCCACGTGGTGGCGCACCATCTCCCGCAACACACTGGCCTTTGCCTTCCAGCGCTCGTCGCGCACATCAGTGCGCTCCAGTTCGCGTGAGCTGCGATGCTGCTCCAGCTTCGGGTAAAGCAGTTTCTCCTCCGCCCGCAGATGCGCCAGAAACTCCACCTTGAGGCGGTTGAACAACTGTGTCCGCATGCTGACGTCGGCCTCGGATGTTTTCACCATTTCATCCAGGACATGCTGCACCGACTGGTGATCCTGCCGCAGGGAATCGTAGATATTCATCTGGATCGCCATACTGTCCTCCTGATCGCCCTCAGTGGTTCGGTAAACAGGCCTGTGGGTGGGGGCCGACGGCAGGCGCACAAGCGCTTCCGCCTGGACTGATCGCCCTCCGCGGGATCGCGGGCGCGGTCTCAGGGCAGCGGCTTTCTCGAAGCGCACTTCGAATGCGCAGAGGGTGGCTGTAAACTTCCGCAAACCCTTTCCGGTAGCCGCCGCCTTTATGTCCGCAGTCGCCACCACTTCTCCGCACAGCCCTTTTGACGACGTTCAGGCGCTGCTCGTTGCGCCGCTGTTTGTGGCCTTCGCTGTATTTCTATTCCAGCACGCCGGGCTGCTCAGCGGCGGCACAGTCGGCATCGCCTTCCTGATCCACTACCTCACTCAGTGGCCGATGGGCCTGCTCGTTTTCGCCGTTAATTTGCCGTTCTACCTGCTGGCCGTGCGCGCGCTCGGCTGGCCTTTCACTATCAAAACCTTTCTGGCGATCGGCCTGCTGTCGATCTACACCGAGGCACTGCCTGCGCTCGTCGAACTACAATCGCTGAACAGGATCTTTGCCGCGGTAATGGGTGGCTTCCTGATCGGCATCGGGCTGCTGATTCTGATTCGTCACAAAGCCAGCCTGGGCGGCCTCGGCATCGTCGCGATCCATCTGCAGAATACGAAGGGCTGGCGCGCTGGCGCGATTCAGGCACTGGCGGATGTGCTGATTCTGGCGACGGCAGCCTTCCTGCACGATCCGCTAAGCATCGGGCTCTCCATCCTCGGCGCCCTGGCACTTAACCTGGTCATCGCGGTGAACCATAAGACCGGGCGCTACATGGGCATTTGAATGTCCGGCACCTCTCCATGGGAGACCTGCGCAATGTGAGCTTTACATGTCCGGTTCTTCCCGGGAGCCGAAGCTTGGCGGTGGCGCTGAGTACCTTGGTCGCCAGCCTCACAACCTGCCCGCCCGCGATCTCGTTCCTCCGGGCCCACAAGCCCAGCCAGTTCGACCAGTGACCTACCGTCAGAATAATAAAGACTAAGGATCCACCCTCTTTGGCTTCTGCGCATACGCCCGGATCTTGGCACAGCGGATAGTTGTCCAATTCGGGAGTTTCAACGGAGAAACCGCATGCAGTGTCCCATTTGCAACGTCACCTTGGTAATGACCGAACGGCAAGGCATCGAAATCGATTACTGCCCACAGTGCCGGGGCGTCTGGCTGGATCGCGGGGAACTGGACAAGATCATCGAGCGGACGGCGCCGGAATCTCCAGCCGCCCAACCAGTCGAGAGGCCGATACCCACCGAAGCTTATCGGGACCCTCGTTACAGCGACGACCGGTATCGCGGCAAATACAAAAAGAAGAAAAGCCTGCTAGGCGAGCTCTTCGATTTCTAGGCAGACGAAACGCTAGCGCGCCAGGCAGCAACCGGCTGGGCGCTGCTGCGGCGCTGTGCGGCGCCTGCGACAAGCGGCCATGCAGCGGGTGATTCGTAAGCCGGCTTCGGCTGTGCCGGCCTTGCCGATCGGTTCTCCTATGGGAGAACCCATGAAGAGCCCAATGGCCCTGTAGGGCCGAGACGGCCGCGAGAAGCGGCCGCGCAAGGGCTGGTGGCAGGTACGCCGGCCTGACGGCCGGCGGTCGCGGCTGAAGACCGCTCCTACAGGGGAAGCCCCTGCCACACGTGAGTCGTACCGCCTGCAAGAGACCCGTGAAGGGTCCAGCGGACCTTTAGCTCCGAGATAACCGCGCTAGCAACTATAAAGGTGGATGGCACAGGCCCAGCGTGGCCCGTTTACACCAGTTGCTTAACTGGCTTAACTGGCTTGCTGGCTGCGCCAGCGAACTAACGGCTCTCTCACGAGATGAGAGCGCCAAGCGTGTCCGCATCCGGCGCAACTGCCAATAACCAGCGATAGTGAACTGCGTCACTATCGCGACTTGGTTATCCCCGTATCTTTCTCCAGCAGCGCTTGCTAGAAGGACCTACGCCACCAGTGGCCGTCAGGCCAGCAGCACGCTTCTTCAGATTTCAGTTCAAGGGACAGGACATCATGAAAAATAAGAACTTGCTCTGCGCCGCGCTCTTGCTGGCCATGTCTTCAACAGTAGCCCTGGCTGACAAGAATACGGTCGATGCTGCCATCGGCGGCGCTATCGGCGGGGCGCTCGGCGCTGCCGTTGGTAACGAGATCGGCGGCCGCGATGGCGCTATCGTCGGCGGCGCTATCGGCGGGGCGGCCGGTGCTGCTATTGCCACCGACTCGAACAGTCAGCCGGTACGAACTCAGACCATTCGCACCCAGACGGTGCACACTCACGTCATCGCGGAACCTCGGCCAGTACGCTCGCTACCGCCGGGGCTGGCAAAGCAAGGCAAGGTACCGCCCGGGCACAGGTAGCCTTTAGGCCGTGCCGGTACGTTCTACCGGCACGGCTCATAACCCACACCTGTTGGTGCGAGCTCGGCCGCTAAACTGGAATGGGCCGCCCGTTACCGCACATGAGGGCAGTTGCCCTCCTCCATCGGCCGAAACGCCTGCTCGCCGGGAATGACCTTCAACACCTTGAAGTAGTCCCAGGCGGCGGTCGATTCCGACGCCTTCTTCACCTCGACCAAGTACATGTCGTGCACCATGCGGCCGTCGGCGCGCAGCTTGCCGTTGCGGGCGAAGAAGTCGTTCACCGGCATCTGCCGCATCTTGGCGATCACCGTCTTCGGCTCGTCCGTGCCGGTGGCCTCGATGGCTTTGAAGTAGTGCATCAGCGACGAATAGACACTGGCCTGCACCATGGTCGGCATGGCTCCGGCACGTTGATAAAAGCGTTCCGACCACTGCCGGGTCTGCTGATCGTAGTTCCAGTAAAAACCGGTGGTCAGTTTCAGCCCGCCAGTAACGTAAAGGCCCAGCTGGCGAATGTCGGTAATGAAGAGAAGCAGACCGGCCAAGCTCTGGCCACCCTGGATAACCCCGAACTCGTAGGCTTGGCGAACCGCATTTAGGGTATCGCCTCCGGCGTTGGCCAACGCCACCACCTTGGCGCCGGAGGCCTGGGCTTGCATCAGCTGCGAGGAAAAATCGGCGCTTTTGAAAGCATGCCTGGCAGTGCCGACCACCTTGCCGCCGCGCGCCTCGACCACCGTCCGGGTGTCCTGCTCCAACTGGTGGCCGAATGCATAATCGGCGGTGATGAAAAACCAGCTGCCGCCACCCTGGTCCATGATCGCCTGCGCCGTGCCGCGCGCCAGGGAAATGGTGTCGTATGCCCAGTGGACCCCGGTGGGCGAACAGTCCTCGCTGGTCAAGGAAGCGGAGGCCGCGCCGCTGTGCAGGGTGACGATGTTGTTGTCGCGGGCGAACTTCTGAATGGGCAACGCCGTGGTAGAGCTCACCATCTCGGCGAACGCGTCGACCTTCTGCTCCCGATACAGCTCCTGCGCCAAGCGCAGGGCGACCTCGCCGTTGCTCTTGTGATCGGCGACGATCAGCTTGATAGGCTTGCCACGGATTTTGCCGCCGAAGTCGCTGATCGCCATCTCGGCAGCGATCACCGCTCCCTCCCCCGCCACGCTGGAGTAAATCCCGCGCATATCGGTCAGCAGCGCAATCCGCACCTCCCCATCGGAGATAGCGGCGCGCGCCAGCCCGCCATAGCCGGCCAGGAGGCCGACGCACAGCAACGCCCATAGTCTCTTCATGAGCAGTCCTCCCCGGCAACCTTGCTTTTCTTTATTTATCGAGCGCGTCCAAGAATGCGCTTTATCTACTATAGTCGGCTCCGCGCGGCTCACCGCCAGTACAAGACTTTGTCTATATGACTTAAGTCGTACTAACGCGCTGGACTGCTTTCGACTATTGGTGGAGAGATTAGAAAGCTTGGCTTCGCCCGCAAATCCGGTGAAACCGCTATTAGGGAAATGCCGCTAAGCAAGCCGTGCCCCACGAGGCACGGCCAAAAAACAAAATGCCGGCTGGAATCGTTCCTGGCTCAGGCCGATGCCAGTGCCGCCGTCTCACGCGCCTGCGCCCGTTGTACCGCCGGCCGGGCGCCGACCCGCTGGCGATAGGCAGCGAGCCGCGGATAATCCTCGACCTGCGGGCGGTCCAGCATTCTGTCCCACGTCAGGATCACGTAAAGCAGGTAGTCCGGCAGGCGGATCGTCGAACCGGTGATGTAATCGCGCTGCGCCAGCGCCTGTTCCAGCAGTTGATAGCATTCCACCACCTCCCGTTCGCCGGCGGCCCGCACCTGAGCCGCCTGCTCTTCCGCCGCGAAGCGCTTTGGCACCATCACCCGCGAAAAGGCCGGGTGCAGCCGGCTGGAGGCGTAATTCAGCCAGCGCCAGCAATCGGCCCGCGTCCGCGACTCGGTCGGCAGCAAGCCCGCGTCCGGATACAGCTCCGCCAAGTAATTGAGAATGGCCGGCGCCTCGGTCAGCACGAAATCGCCATCCACCAGTACCGGCACCCGGGCCGCCGGATTCAACGCCCGGAATGCTTCACCGAAATGCTCGCCCTGACGCAGGTTGACCGGCACCAGTTGGAACGGCACCCGGAGTTCCTCCAGCACCGAATGCACGGCCAGCGAGCACGCGCCGGGGAAGTAGTAGAGCGTGTACATCGAGACCTCCTTTCTTTTGGATTCGGATTCAGCCTCACTGTATGCTCGCCCCCATGCATGAGTACAACGAGTTATTCGCGGAATATGCATGAGTGTTCTTCATGAATTAGCTCTGGAGATCCGCCACCTCCAATTGGTCCGCGCGGTCGCCGAGGCAGGCACCTTAACGGCGGCGGCGCAACGGCTGTGCGTTACTCAGTCGGCACTCAGCCACCGCCTGCGCGAGCTGGAGCAACGGCTTGGCTGTGCCGTATTCCTCCGCCAGGGCCGCCGCATGATCCCCACCCAGGTTGGCGATCGCCTTCTCGCCGCCGCGCGTGGTGTGCTGGATGAATTGGAACGGGCTCGCCAGGATCTCGCTCGGATGACCGCCGGCGAGCTAGGCGAGATCCGCCTCAGCACCGGCTGCTATACCGCCTACCACTGGCTGCCCCGCCTGCTGCCAGCTTTCCAGACGCGTTACCCAGGGGTTGAGATCCGCCTGTTGCCGGAAGCCATGGGCCGTTTATTCGAAGCCCTACGGCAGCGCGAACTCGACTTGGCCATCGCCTCCTTCATCCCCGACGATCCGGACATCGAGGGGCAGCGGTTATTCGAGGACGAGACCCTCCTCCTCGTTCACCCGGAACACCCCGCCGCCGGGCGCGATAGCCTGCCGCTGCAAGCGCTTGCGACCGAGCGGTTGATCATCCACGGCAGCACCCGCAGCGCCTATCAGAGCTTCCTGCAGCGCCAAGGCGTTCAGCCCCGGGAAGTTACCGAGCTGATGCTTTCCGAGGCGATCGTCGAATGGGTGGCGGCGGGGCTCGGCGTGACCCTCATGGACCGCTGGGCGGCGAAGCGCTACCTGGATCTCGGCATCGTCCGAGGACTCAGCGTGGCAGGAGAATCGCTGCGGCGCTCATGGTACGCGGTGACGCTGCGCGGGGAGCGGCCGGCGTATGTGCAGGCGTTGGCAGAGATGATTCGTAACAATCCACCGACACGGGAGCCGGTGAGGTAGGGAGAGGCCCGCCAGCCCCTTTCGGGCTGGCGGGCTCTCAAAAACAATCGGCAGCAAGCACCGACTTGGGCCGCCCGGCCCCGGGGCCAGGCCGACCCCGGCTTGCCGAACGGCATCCTTCACCCCGGACGAGCAGACTCTGTCGACGCTTCGTCTAAATGGTGTAGCCCAAGACCCGCGGCAGCCACAGCGCAATTTCCGGGAAAATAGCCACCAGTGCTAAGGCCCCCAGCATCGCGACAACGAACACCAGCGCCCAGCCAATGGTTTCCTCCAGCCGGATCTTGGCCGCTTCGACGGTGACCATCAGATTCACCGCCACTGGCGGCGTGAACTGGCCGATGGCGATATTCATGGTCAGTAGAATGCCGAACCACACCGGGTTCCACTGGAAGTGCTGCATCACCGGGATCAGGACCGGCATCAGGATCAGATAGATCGAGATCGCGTCGAGCAGCATGCCGGCCAGCAGAACAGCCAGCATCACCAGGATGAGCAGCAGGGTCCCGTTGTCGGATAGACCGATCGCCCATTCAGCGAGGTTGCGGAAAGTCCCGAGCACCGTCCCGGCCCAGGCAAAAGTACCGGCCAGGGCGATGATCAGCATCACCACGCCGGAAATTACCGCCGCTTCACCGAACAGCCGCCAGAGATCCCGTAAGCTGAGTTCGCGGGTGAGGAACAGCCCAACCAGTACACCGTACGCCACCGCGACCACTGCGGCCTCGGTCGGGGTGAACAGCCCGGTCCGCAGACCGCCGAGAATCAGGATCGGAGCGAACAGCGCCGGCACAGCCTGCTTGAAGCTCTCGCCCAATGGCGGCCGTTCGGCGCTGTCCGGCGTTTCCCAGCGGTAATACCGTGACAGCAGCAGCGCCGGCACCATCGCCGCCAGTCCGGCGAGGATGCCGGGGAACAGGCCGGCGGCGAACAGCGCCCGCAGATCCACTCCAGGCACGACGATGGAATACAGAATCAGCGCCACCGACGGCGGAATGAGAATGGCGGTGGAGGCCCCGGCGGCAATCAGGGTTGCCGAGAACGGCTTGGGATAGCCGGCCTTGGTCATGCTCGGCAGCATCACCAACGCCACCGCAGCGGCATCGGCAGGTCCTGAGCCGCTCATACCGCCCATGATCATGCACACCAGCACGGCGACCAGCGCCAACCCGCCATGGCGCGGGCCGATTAACGCCTGAGCGAAGCGAACGAGGCGCAGCGCCACCCCGGCCTTCTCGAAGATCAATCCGGTCAGGATGAACAGCGGAATGGCGATCAACGGATACTTGGCAATGCTGTTGTAGGTGTTGGTGCCCAAGGTCGCCAGCATATCCGGCGTCAGCCCGGTCAGGATGCCGACCGTAGCGGCAAGAGCAAGCGCGAACGCAACCGGTAAGCCGGCGAACAGCAACGCGGCGAAGCAGACGATCATCCAGACATCAGGGCTCATCGTCGAGCCTCCCCTGCAGACGATCCCAGGTCTGCTGGACGACGCGCACCAGCATCAGCACGGCCAGCAGCGGCAGCCAGACGACATACCACCACTGCGGCAAGCCCAGTCCGGGCGACAGCGACTCCCACTGGAATTCCTCGACGGCCATCCGGCCGCCATACCAGGCGATCAGACAGAGCACGATGGCGGTACCCAGACCTTGCAGCACGATCAGCACCTGTCGCGCCCCAGGCGGCAGAGCCCGCTCAAGCAAGCCGATGCGGATATGCCCATTACGGCGTAGCGCGACCGAGGCGCCGGCGAAGGTCAGCACCACCAGCAGGAAAACAGAAATCTCTTCGGTAAACGCGAAAGAAACATTCGTGGCATAGCGCACGATGACATTAGCGAGGCTAATCGCAGCAATGATCAACAGCGCCAGCGTGGCCAACGCGCGCTCCGGGCGCGCATCCGGCTGCGGCTTCATGGCAGACTCCCAAAAGCGACGGCCCCGGATCAGCGGGGCCGAACAAGC
>DASULL010000193.1:0-4810 GCA_036278215.1 Gammaproteobacteria bacterium
GGCCGTCGGCGAGGCGCGCCGGTTGGTGAAAGCTTTTGGCTACAGTTGTGCCGGCCTTGCCAGCGCCTTCCGCACGCAAGCGTCTTTCCGTACCGATCTGTTTGCCGTTGCGGTATTGCTGCCGGTCGCGCTGTGGTTAGGCAGAGACTGGGCCGAGCGCGGTATCCTGATCGGCACGCTCCTGTTGATTCTGTTCGCCGAGATCGTAAATTCAGCCCTAGAGGCCGTGGTAGATAGGGTCGGCTTCGACTATCACCATCTCTCCAAACAGGCTAAGGATCTGGGGTCGGCAGCGGTGTTGCTGGCGCTGTTGATCTGGTTTGTCATTTGGGGTGGCGTGGCGATCGATCGCTTTCAGCTGCTCTAATCCCAATCAACCTTTGAGCGGAAGCCATAAAGTCCGCTCTCACTACTAAGAAAGCGCCTATGACCGCACTCATCAGTGGCTCGCTCGCTTTTGACACCATCATGGTGTTCCAGGACCGGTTCCGGAATCACATCCTGCCGGAACAAGTGCACATCCTGAACGTCTCGTTCCTGGTGCCGCAGATGCGGCGGGAGTTCGGTGGCTGTGCCGGCAACATTGCCTACAACCTTCGGTTGCTCGGTGGCCGGCCGTTGATACTGGCAACGGTTGGCGAGGACTTCAGCCCTTACGCTGCTTGGCTGGCGCGCCAGGGGATAGAGACCGAGCACATCAAAGCCGTTGCCGGCACCTACACGGCGCAGGCCTATATCACCACCGATATCGACGACAATCAGATCACAGCCTTCCACCCAGGCGCTATGAGCAATGCGCATGAGGTGGTCGTGCCGCGCAATGTCGGCGGGCAGCGCATCGGCATCGTTGCGCCTAACGGCCGCCAAGGCATGCTCGACCACGCGTTACAGTTCCACGAGGCCGACATCCCATTCGTGTTCGATCCTGGTCAGGGGCTGCCGATGTTCAACGGCGAGGAACTGCTGGCTTTTGTCGACCGAGCCACCTGGGTGGCGGTTAACGATTATGAGTCCCGGATGCTGCAGGAGCGAACCGGATTGTCGCTGGAAGCGCTGGCAGCGAGAGTACAGGCTCTGATCGTAACGCGCGGTGGCGAAGGCTCGTGGATCTTCAGCGAAGGCCGCCGGATCGAGATCCCGGCGGCTCCCCCGGCGGCGGTGCGCGATCCGACCGGTTGCGGCGACGCCTACCGGGCCGGGCTGCTGTATGGGCTATTGCACGATCTGCCGTGGGAAGTCACCGGCCGTATCGCCTCTCTGCTGGGGGCGATCAAGATCGCCCACCACGGCACCCAGAACCATACGTTTACGATGGAGGAGTTCCGGGAGCGCTATCGGGAGGCGTTTGGCGGGGGATTCTGATCCAGGCGGAAGAGCCGCGGGTGACCCAATGACCGCGCCTTGGGGCGAATCTCTCCTGATCTTCCCTTCCGTAGCGGCAACCAGGGCCGCTTCAATACCTATCGATCGAGACGCGGTGAGCCGGTAGCATGGTTTGCTTTACTGCCGGCTCTGCGTTCAGTTGAATCATTTAATAAAGCCATCCGGCTATAGTCAGCAGTGCCGCGACGCCGACCCAGACCATCAGGCTGCGTCCGACCAGCTGACGCGCATCTTCCAGGAAATCTTCCGCGTCATCGTCATCGGCATTGAACACCGCTCCAGACGAGTCATCCAAGTTGAGCGCCCCGATGCCAGCTGCGGTCACCAGCCGTCGCGGGTCGGAGTGGTGCGCTTGCTGCGATTCCTGCCAGCCTTCGCGGGCGTGCACAAAGCTGCCGGCCAGGGCAAAGGAGAGGGCGGCGGCGCGGGCCGGCAGCCAATCAAGCAGGTCGACCAGCCGACCGCTGTAGTGCGTGAGGCTGTCGTTGCGGAGCAGAACGGCATCGCGGGTGAGGACGGCCAGTCGTACCGCCACCGGACCAACCGGGCCGACGATGAGCAGCCAGAAGATACCGACCAGCAAGCGCCGGTAGGACTGCCAGAATATGCCTTCCGCGGCAATTATCGGCAGCTCGGCATCAGCGGCTGAGCTGATGTCGCGATCGGCCAGCTCTGCCGCGTAGGTGCGGGCGGAGTCGGAGCGACCCTCACGCCAGGCTTCGAGGAAGCTTTCCAGTTGGCTATCGACGTGGCCGGAGCCATGCAGAAAGAGCAAGGCCCAGACACCGAGCGCGATCTCGGCGAGTCCGAACAGCCAGTCCTCGAGCCAGACCTGCAGCAGAGTAAACAGCAATAGCGGCGGCAGCAGTATCAAGGCAAGCTGCAGTGCGCCCTTGTTGTCAAAGCCGATTGGCAGGCGGGCCCGCGCCCAATCAAGGTAGCGCAGGAAAGGCACCGGGCTACGCCAGCGATCCGCTTGGTGCGGATGGTGGTTTGCCCATAGAGCCAGCAGAATGGCGATCAGTCGCATGTTTTCCTCACCGTAGTGAATGCCGTTGTCGTCGGCGTGCCAACTCCTGGCGTAGCCGCGCCCAGTCGAAGTAGGGGCCGGGGTCGGTCTTACGGCCCGGCGCGATGTGGCAATGGCCGACGATGCGCTCGGGCGTTATGGCCGGATAGGCAGCGCTGATGGCGCCTGCCGCGGCAACCAGTGTTTCGTATTGTGCATCCGTATATGGCGTATCGTCGCAACCTTCGAGTTCGATACCAATAGAGAAATCATTGCAGGCGGTGCGACCGCCCCAGCGGGATGCGCCGGCGTGCCAGGCGCGCCGACTGAACGGGACGTACTGTACCAGTTCACCGCAGCGCCGGATCAAGAGATGCGATGACACGGTCAGCCCGCGCAGGCCGGCGAAGTAAGGATGAGCATCGTGGGCAAGGCTGTTGGTGAACAGCTGATCGATGTAGGGGCCGCCGAACTCGGCCGGCGGCAAGCTGATGCCGTGGATCACCAGCAGATCGATCTGGTTCTCGCCTGAGCGTGCATCCTGATTCGGTGATGGTTGCTGGCGCGCCTGCGGGATCAGCCCGACTGGAAGCTCGACTGTCAATGGCATATTCATAGAGTGCTCGACGGAAACAGGGTCTTGAGCGTACGAAGCAGGCGGGTGGCGGTTAAGGCCGTCGTTGTTTTACCCAGTCGCTCTTGCCGCGTCAGCTATTTTGCCATGTCGGCGTAGGCAGGACAGTCCACGCTGATGCGCTGGCGCTGGCCATCGAGCCGCACGGCGGTAAGCTGACCGCCCCAGACGCAGCCGGTATCGAGCGCCAGTATGCCGTTACCGTCGTGGTAGCCAAGTGCCGACCAGTGGCCGCAGACGATGGTTGGGCCATCGTAGCGCCGGTTCGGTACCTCAAACCAGGGCATATGTTCTGGCGGGCAAGTACCGGGCTCGCCTTTATAGTGCAACTGCAGCCGGCCGTCGCCGTCGCACACGCGCATGCGGGTGAAGGCGTTGGTGATGTAGCGCAACCGCTCGACGCCACTCAATGTCTCATCCCAAGTATCTGGCTGGTTGCCATAGATCTCGCGCAGGAAATCGGCGAAGTCGGGTTGGCGCAGTACCGTTTCCAGTTCGGTAGCGCACCGCTTGGCAGTAGCCAAGTCCCAGGCCGGTGGGATGCCTGCATGGGTCATGAGGTAGCCGAGCGAGGGGTCATGGTGCAACAGGGGCTGCACCCGCAACCAGTGCATGAGCTCATCGGCATCGGGAGCTTCGAGAGCTTCGGCGATGGTGTCGCTGCCCCTGGGCGACGTATGGCCTGCCCAAACCGCCAGCATGTGCAGATCATGGTTGCCGAGCACGGTAATGGCGCGCTCGCCCAAATCACGCACATAGCGGAGTACCCACAGGGAATCCGGGCCGCGATTGACTAGATCACCGGTCAGCCAGAGCTGGTCCCGGGTAGGCTCGAACCGGATGCGTTCCAGCAAGCGGCGCAGGCTTTCGCCACAGCCCTGGATATCGCCTATTGCATAAACGGCCACGTTGCTTGATCCACCCGAATTTCCCGCTCTGCCATGCTATTTATGGAGATGCTGTCCTGGTTGCAGGGGCAGCATCTCCATAGTGAATGCTCCGGCGGAACCGCGCAATATCGGCGCCGCCGCTTATTCTGCCCGGCTGCCGATGCAGATCATCAATGTAAAGTGCGTGGTATGGCGAGTGTAAACACCGGGATGGGGGCATCGAAGTGCATGCCGTCGTCCGCCAGCATGCGGTAGCTGCCGCGCATACTGCCCACCGGCGTCTCCAGCATGGCCCCGCTGGTGTAGCGGAAGTTGCCGCCCGGCGGCAAGTGAGGCTGTTCGCCGACCACTCCTTCGCCGCGGACCTCGCGTTCGTGGCCATTGGCATCGACGATGAGCCAATGACGACTCACCAGCCGCGCCGCCACCGTGCCAGTGTTGCGAATGGTGATGGTGTAAGCGAACACATACTGATTTTCGCCCGGGACCGATTGATCTTCCAGGTAAGCTGGTTCAGCCCGGACTTCGATTCGGTATTTATCGGCTTGATCGGTCATTTTATTGCTGTGATTCCGGATCCATTCAGCGGGTGGCGTGCTGCTCGAGTGCAGCGGTTTTATCCGCCAGGGCCTGCACCAGGTTCTGGTAAGAAACCACAAAGGCGTCCACGCCTTCCCGCTCAAGCTGGGCGGTAATGGCAGCCAGATCGACACCGAGAGCAGCGACTTGCTCAAGCAGTTGCGGCGCTTCAGCCAAGCCGTCGAGCAGCCGTGCGGCGGGCTGGCCATGGTCGCGGTAAGCGTCATAGGTGGCCGGCGGCATCGTGTTTACGGTGCGGTCGGCAATCAGCTCCTCGACATACAGCACGTCGCTGTAGTTCGGGTTCTTGGTGCC
>DASULL010000194.1:0-5559 GCA_036278215.1 Gammaproteobacteria bacterium
TATCCAGTCCCAGACGCTAGTACCGCCCCTTCCCTGGACTCCGGTAGACAGCGAAGACTCCCGGTTCCGGCGTATTCTGCTGCGGGTCGCCGCAATCCTGCTGTTGCTCAGCCTGATCATGCCGTTCCTGCCGGTGGCCGACATCGTCCGGCCGCCGCCAGAAGAGCCGCCGAAGCGCTACGTGCAGCTGTTGCTGCAACCGCAGCCGGTCGCGCCGCCGGTGGACATCCGAGCGGAAACGGCAAAGACGCCCGAAGTGGCGCAAGTTCCCGCCCCGCAGCCGCAACCGGCGCCGGCCCCGGCGCCCAGGCCGGAGAGCGCGCGCGAGCAGGCCCAGCGCTCCGGCGTGCTGGCCATGCGCAACAGCCTGGAGTCGCTGCATGACGATCCCTCGGTCGGCAAGCTGCGGGAAGGCCGGCTGTCGACCTCCGGCGGCACCGCCGAGCGCACCGAGCGCTCCATCCTCACTTCCAAGGTCGCCCAGGGCAGCGGCGGCATCAACACCAGCAACCTGAGCCGCGACACCGGCGGCGGCGTGCAGCTCGGCGGCCGCGCCACCCGCATCGTCAGCAGCCCGATCGGCGACATCGGCCCGGCCGGCGGCGGCGCCGGTCAGCGCAACAAAAAGGCCTCGCGCACCGACGAGGAAATCCAGCTGGTGTTCGACCGCAACAAAAGCTCCATCTTCGGCATCTACAACCGGGCGCTGCGCGAAAATGCTGCTCTCCAGGGCCGCATGGTGCTCAGGCTCACCATCGCTCCCTCGGGAGAAGTCACCAATATCGGCGTCGTCTCCAGCGAACTGGGCGACAGCGAGTTGGAACGCCGGCTGCTGGCGCGAATCAAAGCTTTTAACTTCGGCGAGAAGGATGTCGATACGGTAACGGTGACCTATCCGATCCATTTCTTCCCATCGTAGGGGAAGAGGTCGGACCGGGCGCTCTGGCTGCTCGCCTATCTCTTGTTGCAGGAGGCCCCGTAAAGGGCCCAATGGACCCGTGCAGGGCCCTCCTGCCGAGGCCAGAGGCGCTGCCGCCAGCAAAGGCTTGGTGGCTCCGTGGCGGTCTTCGTATCCGGTGGCGGCTCTTCTTTCCTCAGCCCTGTCAGCAGGCCGCTCTCGTGAACGTTCTGGAAACCATCCTGGTGCTGCTTGGCGGATCGGTCGCCGCCGTGGCGATTTTCCGCCGGCTGGCGCTGCCGCCCATCCTTGGCTACCTGCTGGTCGGCGTCGTGCTCGGCCCGTCCACCAAGCTGCTGATCGGCGACCTCCAGGAAATCCGCTTCATCGCCGAGTTCGGCGTGGTCTTCCTGCTGTTCACCATCGGCCTCGAGTTCTCGCTGCCGCAGCTGCTGGCGATGCGCTGGACGGTGCTCGGCCTGGGCGGCGCCCAGGTGCTGATCACCTCCATCGGCGTCGGCCTGGTGGCTTGGTGGCTGGGAGCCTCGCCGCAGGGCGCCGTCGTGGTCGGCGGCGCGCTCGCCATGTCGTCGACCGCGATCGTCAGCCGGCAACTCGCCGAGCAGTACGAGATCAACAGTCCGCACGGCCGCAAGGCGGTCGGCGTGTTGCTGTTCCAGGACTTGGCAGCCGTACCGCTGCTGATCGCCATCCCCATTCTGGCCGGCCATTCCGACTCGCTCGCCCTGCCGCTGGCGCTGGCCCTGCTCAAGGGGCTGGCGGTATTCGCCGGCATGATCATGCTGGGGCGCTGGCTGCTGCGCCCGCTGTTCCGCGAGGTCGCCTCGGCCTATTCCAACGAACTGTTCACACTGACGGTGCTGCTGGTCGCCCTGCTAGCCGCCTGGGCGACCGAGCTTGCCGGCCTGTCGCTGGCCTTAGGCGCTTTCCTGGCCGGGATCATGCTCGGCGAGACCGAGTTCCGCCACCAGATCGAGGCCGACATCCGGCCGTTCCGCGACGTCCTGCTGGGCCTGTTCTTCATCAGCGTCGGCATGCTGGTGGATGTCCGCGTCCTGGCGCAGATCTGGCCCTCGGTCATCGTCGTCAGCCTGTTGCTGATGCTGTTCAAGGCGCTGCTGGTCGCCGCTCTGATCCGGCTGGGCGGCGATGGCGGCGGCGTTGCCGTCCGCACCGGCCTTACCCTGGGCGAAGGCGGCGAGTTCGGCTTCGCCATTCTCTCGCTGGCGCTGGCCGATGGCGTGATCAGCCACGAGGCCAGCCAGATCGCCCTGACCTCCATCCTGCTCAGCATGGCGCTGGCGCCGTTTCTGATCCGCTACGACGACCCCATCGCATCCCGCCTCCTGCGCGGGCGGCACATTCCCTACGGCAGCCGCATCGAGCACGCGCTGGAACTGGACACGCAGTATCTGAACCAGCACGTCATTCTCTGCGGCTACGGCCGTACCGGCCAGAACGTCGGCCGGTTTCTGGAGCGGGAGGGCATACCTTACTTTGCCCTCGACCTGGACCCCGCCCGGGTGCGGGAAGCCGCCACAGCGGGCGATCCGGTCAGCTTCGGCGACGCCGCCCGCCGCGAGATCCTGCAGTCGGCCGGCATCGAGCGCGCCGCTCTGGTCGTGATTACCTACGACGACCCGGCGGCCACCCTGCAAGTCCTGCAGCATACCCGCGCGGTGCGGCCGGACCTGCCGATCCTGGTCCGAACCGGCGACGATACTTGGCTGGAGCGCTTCCAGGAGGCAGGCGCTACCGTCATCGTGCCGGAAGTCCTGGAAGCCAGCCTGATGCTGGCCGCGCACACCCTGGCGCTGCTGGAAATCCCGCTGTCGCGGGTATTTCGCTATGTGCGCCAAGTACGCACCGACCGCTACCGCCTGCTGCGCGGCTTTTTCCATGGCGAGGAGCACATCGACCTGGAAAACGCCGAGCGTTTTCGCGACCAGCTGCACGCCGTGGTGCTGCCGGAACAGGCTTACGCGGTCGGCCGCACCCTGGCGGAGCTGGGCCTGGAAGTGCACGAGATCGAAGTGACCGCTGTCCGCCGCGGCGGCATCCGCGGTCCGCAACCAGAGCCCGACACCATCCTGCAGGCCGGCGATGTGCTGGTGCTGTACGGCAGCCCCGAACGCCTGGAACAAGCGGAAGGGCGGCTGCTGGGCGGCTGAGGCCCGGCCAATCGGCTCGCAGGCGCCGGCCCGGCAAGCCGGCTCTAAGCAGTCTGGCGTCAATCTGACACCCTGGGTTTTGTACCTTCAGTTTATGGCCGCTGCCGCGCCCATCTCGCGGCTAAAGCCGCTCCTACAGGGGAAGAGACCGCCACAGTCCATCGGTGGCACCCTGTAGGAGCGGCTTTAGCCGCGACCGGCGGGCATAGCCAAAGGCAGCTTGCCAACTGCCCGCCGACTACCCCAGGCCCCGTACCGCCTGTCGCAGGGCTACGACGGCGTGGCGCGCTATTGTCGTATCTGCTTAGAACCGGTAACCCGCACCTACTACAACACTGGTGCTCTCCCGCTCGGCGCCATTGAAGTCCGCACACCAAGATCGGCTTCCACGGCAAGCGATCCGGCCGGGGCCGGAGACGGCAGGATCAGCAGCAGCAGTATGAAGAATCGGCCGGACTTCATGGTCGAAGTATGCCGATGATGCCAGTGAGGCTGGCACAAAAAAGGCCGGTCGCTACCGCGCCGGCCTCTTTGTAGTTCGAATCGGTCCGTCCGCTACTCGGCGGAGATGCCGCTTTCCTTCAGCATGTACAGCACCGCCTCGCGAACCTGCTCGTCGCTGAGGCTGGCGTCGCCACCGCGGGGCGGCATCGCCCGCAGGCCGTTGATGGCGTAGCCAACCACGGTATCCAGCCCCTGCTTCATGCGCTCTTCCCAAGCCGCTTTGTCGCCGATCTTGGGCGCGCCCAGAACGCCGCTGCCGTGGCAGCTGGAGCAGACCGACTGCACGATTTGTTCCGCGCTCCGCGGCGCCGCTTCCGCCGCCGCTGCGGGCGCCTGCGCCTGCAGCGCAGCCGGCATCGGCTCACCGGACAAGCGCACTGCGCCAACCGGCTGCAACCGCTCTTCAGCTCGGCTCCGCTCCAGCGCAACGCGCTCGGTGGTTTCGGATTCGGTGGGCGAGCCCGTGTAGGTGGCCAGGAGGATCAGGGCGATCGTCAGGCCGATCAGAGCAATGATCACTCCGATGAAAGTCTTGATAAATGTTCTGTCTTCCTGCTCGCTCACGGTGAGCCCCCGTATGAACAATGGCGAATCGGCTTTTATAGTCGGACGGCGCTTGCGCGCGCGAGGAGCGCCAAAGTATAGCGATAAAGCCGGCAAGCGGAAACAAGACGCCGCCCCGGAACCGGAGCGCCTGCCGACAACATCACAGAAATGCATCCCGCTCTTGGACTAACGGCCAAAGCAGGCTATTCTATGGCGCTTCCTTATGCACCCGTAGCTCAGCTGGATAGAGTGTCGGCCTCCGAAGCCGAAGGTCGCAGGTTCGAATCCTGCCGGGTGCGCCATTTCAAGCCAAGCCGACCGCGCGCTTGGGCATCCTTGCATCCCTTCGCTTGATGCCGTTGGCTCGCTGACCCCCTCTTGTCTCTCCCACTTGAGCTGAACGTGCTGCGTTATCGCGATCGTTCTACGGCGCCGTCCGCTCGCCAGCGGCGAGGCAACCGCCCAATGGCAAGCATCCGCTCCAAAGGCAGTACGGCCGAGGCGGCTGGTCGGCCGCCGGCACAAGGGATAAGCGGAACCGGATAACTAAGCTCGCGGCACCCCGCGCTCGACGAGGTGCCGACTTCCGCTCGACTAAGCCTGCGCGCGCAGCGGAATCCCTTTCACCACTTCGCTCAGCTGTGCTACATCCTGCACCGCGCCCACCGCACCCAGCAGCGCCGACGCCTCATACGGGATAAACACTCGGTCGCCATTCTTCGCCATGTCCGGCAGCGTCTTCAGGTATTCCAGCCCCAGCAGGTAAGCCAGTACGTGCTGGGGCGCCAGCCGGTCGCCGCCCACCGACAGCAGTTGATGAATCGCCTCGCGCTCGCCCTCGGCGCGCAGGATGGCAGCCTGCTTCTCGCCCTCTGCCCGCAGGATCGCCGACTCGCGCGTGCCCTGAGCGATGGCAATCTCCGCCTCGCGCTGGCCGTCGGCGGCCTTCACTACCGCGCGGCGTTCGCGCTCGGCCACCATCTGCTTGCGCATCGCCGCCTCGACCTCGTCGGGAATGGTGATGTCCTGGATCTCGACGCGGTTGACCTTGACGCCCCACTTGTCGCCGGCTTCATCCATGACCAACTGCAGGCGGTCGTTTATCTCCTGGCGCGACTCGAACAGCTTGTCCAGCTCCATCTTGCCCACCTCGGAGCGCAGCGAGGTCTTGGCCAGCACCTCGACGGCCTGCACCAGGTTCTCCACCTCGTACACCGCCCGGCGCGGGTCGATGATCTGGAAGTAGAGCGCGCCGTTGATCTGCACGCTGACGTTGTCGGTGGTGATCACCGGCTGCGAGGGAAAGTCGAACACCGTCTCGCGCAGGTCGATGCGGGTCTCCTCGACCATCACCGCCACGCTCTCGCCACCGCGGACGATAACGCGCTTCATCTTCAGCGCGCGCGGGCTGTCGACGAA
>DASULL010000195.1:0-4156 GCA_036278215.1 Gammaproteobacteria bacterium
GCGCGAACAGCGTGCCGGCCACCGCCAGGCCGATGAAGGCCGGCAGATACACATAACCCAGGCTCCACTCCGGCAACTGCGGGTTGCCGAAGCCGGTAGCAACATAGCCGATGGCACCGGCCAGCGCGATCGGCAAGCCGACCGCCGCCGAAGTCGCCACCGCCTGGGTAATGAGGACATTGCACCAGATGAGAAAAGGCACCGTCAGAGAGCCGCCGCCGATCCCGACCAGGGCCGACATTCCGCCGATCACGCCACCGGCACCGGCCAGCCCAAGCCGCCCCGGCACCACCCGGTGCGGTTTGGGCTGCCGGGCGGTAAGCAACTGCAGACCGACCAAGACCAGGAAGCAGGCGAAGATCAGCGCCAGCGCCAGCGAGGTCAGCCGGCTGGCAAACCACGCGCCCACCCAGGCGCCGAGCACGACCCCCGGCATCAGCGCTCGGAAGATATCCCAGCGTACCGCGCCGTGTTTCTGGTGAGCCCGTACCGAGGAAATGGCGTTCAGCACGATCACCGCCAGCGAGGTGCCGATTGCCATATGCATCCACAGTTCCTCGGGGATCCCGCCGTGCCGGAACAGCACCAGCAGCACCGGTACCAGAATGGTGCCGCCGCCAACCCCGAACAGCCCCGCCAGCAAACCGGCGGTAGCTCCCCCCAGCAGATAAAACAGCAGGTCTTGTAACATGTCTTCTTGTCCGTTGCGGTGGCGCTCTGGTCGCGCAGCAGCACATGCTCCGGCATCACCGGCGCTGAAGCAAGCGGCGGCTATCATCGACAGAACCGGCGCCGCTAAGGTTTAGAATGGACCGGCTGTTCCTATGGACCGACCGCCAGCAGGAGTTGCCACATGGATAGTATCGAGTTTCCGCATGCCCCCGACCTGATCTATCTCAACCACGCCGGCGTCAGCCCGTGGCCGCAGCGGACCGCGCAGGCGATCTGCTCGTTCGCTACCGAGAACGCCTGGTCCGGCGCTCGGCACTACCCGAACTGGCTGCGGGTGGACGCCAGGCTGCGACAGCGTCTCGCTCGCTTGCTGAACGCCCCGTCGACAGACGACATTGCACTGGTCAAAAACACCTCGGAAGGCTTGTCCTTCGTTGCCTATGGGCTCGACTGGCAGGCCGGCGACGTCGTGGTCATCAACAACCACGAGTTCCCGTCCAACCGCATGGTGTGGGAATCGCTCTCCCAGCGTTTCGGGGTCGAGGTGCGCGACGTCGACCTCGATGCCAGCGATGACCCGGAAGGCGCGCTCATTGCAGCGCTGGACCGGCGCGTCAAGCTGCTGGCAATCAGCTCGGTGCAATATGCCAGCGGCCTGCGCATGGACCTGGAGCGGCTGGGGAACGCCTGCCGTAAATACGGCGTGCTGTTTTGCATCGATGCGATCCAGAGCCTGGGCGCGCTACGGATGGACGTGGCTGCCCTGGAGGCGGATTTCGTTATCGCCGATGGCCATAAATGGATGCTCGGGCCGGAGGGGCTCGGCGTCTTCTACAGCCGGCCCCAGGCGCGGGAGCGCTTGCGGTTGACGCAGTTCGGCTGGCACATGGCGCAGGATGCCGGCAATTACGACCGCCGCGACTGGGAAGTCGCCGCCTCCGCCCGCCGCTTCGAGTGCGGCAGCCCGAATACGTTGGGGATTTTCGGCCTCGAAGCCAGCCTGTCGCTGCTGGAGGAAATCGGGATGGCCGCGGTCGAGGCGCGTGTACTCGGCAACGCCCGGCGCCTGATCGAGGCCGTCCTGGAGCAGCCACAGCTCGAATTATTGAGCCCGGCACACCCCCAACGACACGCCGGGATCGTGACCTTCCGGGTCGTCGGCAAGGACAGCCGACAGGTCTATCGGCGCCTGATGGAAAACGGGATCATCTGCGCCAATCGCGGCGGCGGCATCCGCTTTTCGCCGCATTTCTACAACACCGCCGAGCAACTCGATGCCGCCCTGGATCAGGCGCTGCGGGCCTGAGGAAACAAGGCAAAGAAATTGTCGGTGGTGATCCGGGCGACTTCCTCGACGGGGATCTCGCGCAGCTCGGCGATCTTTTCAGCCACGTGCCGGACGAACGCCGGCTGGTTCGGTTTGCCGCGATGCGGGACCGGCGCCAGAAAGGGCGAGTCGGTTTCGATCAGCAGGCGGTCGAGCGGAACCCGTCGCGCCACCTCCCGCAGCGAATCGGCGTTGCGGAAAGTCACTATGCCGGAAAATGAAATATAGAAGCCGAGGTCGAGACAGCGGGCTGCCATATCGTAATCCTCGGTAAAGCAATGCATGACGCCGCCGGCCTCGCCGGCTTTTTCCTCCCGCAGGATGCGGACGGTGTCTTCCCGGGCATCGCGGGTATGGACGATCAGCGGCTTGTTGAGCTCGCGCGCGGCACGGATGTGCTGGCGAAAACGATCCCGCTGCCACTCCAGATCGCCTTTGTTGTAGTGGTAGTCCAGCCCGGTCTCGCCAATCGCGACCGCATGCTCCGATTGCGCCAGCCGCACCAACTCGGCAGCGGTGGGCTCGGGACCGTCATCGCTGGGATGGGCGCCGACGCTGGCGCTGACCTGCTGGAAACGGGCGGCGAGCGCCAGCGTCCGCGCGCTATCGGCCAAGCTGATGGCGACTGTGAGCACGTGCCCGACACCAGCCTCGCCCGCCCGGGCGAGAAAGGCCTCGGTCGGCTCCGCCGGATCAAGCATCTGCAGGTGACAATGCGAATCTACCAACATGACTGGCTAAATAAGGTTGTGAACAAAGTTACATGGTATGGGTCGGACGATCCGACTCCAGCGCTCCGGCCAGGCGGGCTTCGATCTTGGTGCGGGCGACACCGCTGTCTTTTTCAGCGAATTGCAGGCCAATACCGGCGGTACGGTTTCCCTGGGCGCCTTTGGGGGTAATCCAGGCCACCCGGCCAACCACGGGAATCTTTTCCTTGTCGTCCATCAGGCTGAGCAGGATGAATACTTCATCGCCCAGCGAGTACTGGTTGGTCGTCGGAATAAACAGCCCACCGTTCTTGAGGAACGACATATAGGCTGCATACAGGGCGTTTTTATCCTGGATGGTCAATGACAGGATGCCCTGCCGGGCACCCGCTGCCTTGGGAGCGTCTTTCATGCTTGTGCACCTGTCGGTCGCGCCTTGCCTGCGGCCGCCTGCCACCCAGCAAAAGCGCTTTCCAGCAGCAGTTGCTCATTTAGCGAGTGGTCGAGGTGGCGGCGCTGTTCTAAGAGTTGTTCTACGTAGTCGTGCAGCCTCTGCAAGTCTAACCCGGCGACCAACGGGCGCAAGCGCTCTGGGTCACCGTAGCGCACCGCGCCGCCGGCTGCCAGCCGCGCCAGATCGGCACAGATCGCCAGCAGCATCGGGATTACGTCGATACCGGTTTCCCGCCATTCTGCGGCTGCCGCCACGACTCCGATGCGCTCCGCCCGCAACTGCTCCATGGTCGAGAGCATCTTCCGCCAACGCTCCACGGCACCGGACTGATGCAGCTCGATCGCCCGCAGCGGTGCGCCCAGCGCTAGACCGAGCGCCTCCTGCGCCCCAGGCACGCCTTGCGCTCGCAGCCACTCCTGCGCTACCGGCGCCGGCGGCGGCTGCAGCGCCAATTGCTGGCAGCGACTGCGCACGGTCGCCGGCAGGCGCGCCGGACGAGCGGCGGTCAACAGCAGTACCGCCCCGCTCGGCGGCTCCTCCAGCGTCTTCAGCAGCGCATTGGCGGCAGCCGTGTTCATGCGATCGGCCGGCGCGATCAAACCGATGCGGTAACGACCGTACTGGCTCCGCAGAGACAACCGGTCGATCAGCGTCCGTACTTGGTCGATCCTGATCTGCTTGCCCTCTTCTTCAGGCTCGACCAGGAAAAAATCCGGGTGTGCACCCTGCGCCACCAGTCGGCAAGAACGGCACTCGCCGCACGCAGAGGTACTATCGCCGCGTTTTTCGCAGAGCAGCGCCGCCCCCAGACTGACTGCCAAGCGCCGCTTACCGAGGCCCGGCAGACCGGTGAGCAGCAGGGCGTGCGGCAGCGTCCCTTCACGGATCCGCTCGCCCAGGCGCGCCCACGCGGCCGCCTGCCAGGGCAGAGGCTCAGCCACGGCCATCTAGCGCCCTCTCCAGAGCCTGCAGGATCGCCGCCTGTACGGTGTC
>DASULL010000196.1:0-7604 GCA_036278215.1 Gammaproteobacteria bacterium
AAGTATTTTGTTCCCATCGGTGCGAGTTTTTCGTATTATCTGATGACCGCGAAACATGTCGAGTACCCGATGGCGGCGACGAGACAGCGCCGCCCGTGATGATTATCCATATCGTCAGGAACCCCCGCGCAATGCGTCTCAATATGGGGACGCAAGGGGTTTTCGCCGAACGCCAGCAACTGCTCAGAGGAACTACGGTAGCGGCCGGAGGAGACTGGCGTCTATGCTAAACATCAATCCGTTTCCGTTAAGAGAAGGGCAGCTTCATGGTAATCATCGTTATTGTGGCCGCCATTGTCGCGCTGGTGCTCGCCTCCATCCGCGTGCTGCGCGAATACGAGCGCGGCGTCATGTTCACCATTGGCCGTTATACCGGCACCAAGGGCCCGGGGCTGATCCTGGTCATTCCGGTGGTGCAGCAGATGGTCAAGGTCGATTTGCGCACCGTGGTTATGGACGTGCCGAGCCAGGACGTAATCTCCAAAGACAACATCTCGGTCAAGGTGAGCGCGGTGATCTACTTCCGGGTGGTCGACCCGGAGCGCTCGGTGATCCAGGTAGAAGACTACTACTCCGCCACCAGCCAGCTTGCGCAGACGACGCTGCGCTCGGTGCTGGGCCAACATGAGCTGGACGAAATGCTGGCGGAGCGGGAGAAGCTCAACTCGGATATCCAGAACATCCTCGACGAGCAGACCGATGTCTGGGGGATCAAGGTCTCCAACGTCGAGATCAAGCACGTCGACCTGGACGAAAGCATGATCCGGGCGATCGCCCGCCAAGCCGAAGCCGAGCGTGACCGCCGCGCCCGCATCATTCTGGCCGAGGGTGAGGAGCAGGCTTCGCAGAAGCTGCACGAAGCGGCGCTGGTGATGTCGCAAAATCCGGCCGCCATGCAGCTGCGCTACCTGCAAACCTTGGCCGCCATCGCCACCGACCAGAATTCCACCATCGTTTTCCCCATGCCGATCGATTTCATGGCGGCATTGAACAAGCTGGCGACCAAGATCGCCAATGAGTGAGCCGGTTGCGCTGGCCGCGACGGAGGAGCAGCGTATCGAGGCCTTTCTCGATGCACTGTGGATGGAGCGTGGCCTGAGCGAACTGACACTGGCCGCCTACCGGGCCGACTTGGCCGGCTTCGCTCGTTGGCTGGCGGCGCGCGACGCCGACTTGCTTGGCATCGATCGTGATCGAGTGCTGGAGTATCTTGCCTCTCGTGCCCAGGCCGGGGCGCGGCCGCGCAGTACCGCGCGGCTGCTGTCAGCGTTGCGGCGGTTTTACCGTTACCAAGTGCGGGAGGGGCGACTGAACGAGGATCCCACCGCGCTGGTCGAGTCGCCGAAACTCGGCCGGCCGTTGCCGGCCCCTCTCTCCGAGGGGGAAGTCGAAGCCCTGCTGGCCGCGCCCGATCTGCTGCAGCCCATCGGCTTGCGTGACCGGGCGATGCTGGAGGTGCTTTACGCTGCAGGCCTGCGGGTGTCGGAGCTGGTGGGATTGAAAATCGACCAGTTGAATCCGCGCCAGGGTGTGGTGCGAACCCTCGGCAAGGGCAGCAAGGAGCGGCTGGTGCCGGTGGGGGAGGAGGCGCTAGTGTGGCTGGAGCGATATTTACTGCAAGCGCGGCCGGTGCTTCTCGGCAGCCGCCTCTCGGAGCACCTGTTCGTTACCCAACTGGGCGAGGGCATGACGCGCCAGGCGTTCTGGTACCGGGTCAAGCTGTATGCCCGCCAGGCAGGGATCGGCAAGGCGCTGTCGCCGCACACTTTGCGTCACTCCTTTGCTACTCACCTGCTCAATCACGGCGCTGACTTGCGGGTTGTCCAGCTGCTGCTCGGGCACAGCGATCTGTCGACCACGCAGATCTACACCCATGTCGCCCGCCAGCGGCTGCAGGAATTGCACAGTAAGCACCATCCTCGTGGCTGACGAATGGCGGTGCCGCCAAGCAAAAAACGAGACATATCCGCTGGTCAGAGCGGGTCCGCCCTAGGCATCATGGGCGGCTAAATTGCGCGTCAACGCGCGCTTGTAACGGAAGAGGAATTCCGACTTGAAACTTGCAACGACAATTCGAGCATCCTTGCTGAGCCTGGGGCTGAGCGTCGCCATGATTCCGGTGGCTGTCTCGGCCAGCGCCGACGATAAAGCGGTGCGGGAGCGGATCAGCGAGACGGTGCGTCAGGCCAGCCCCGGCCTCCAGGTGCAGGAAGTGAATCGGACGCCGATTCCGGGCGTGCGGGAAGTGTTGATCAATGGCGATGTCTTCTACTTCTCTGAAGACGGCCGCTACATGCTGCAAGGCGAGCTGCTGGACCTGAAAGAGCGACGCTCCCTGACCGAGCAGCGGCGGGAAGGACAGCGGGCTGCGGTATTGAGTGGGATCGATGCCAGCAGCATGCTGATTTATCGGGCAGCCGGTAAACCTAAGCACGTCATTACCGTGGTCACCGACATCGACTGCCCCTATTGCCGCCGCTTCCACGGGCATATGGCTGATCTGAACGCCCGCGGCATCGAGGTACGTTATCTGCTGTTGCCGCGTGCCGGCGTTGGTTCCGAGTCGTACCGCAAGGCAATCAGCGTCTGGTGCGCCGACAAGCCGCTGGAGGCGATGACCCTAGCCAAGCAGGGCAAGGCCGTGCCTGATCGGCAGTGCGAACATCAGGTCGACCGTCACATGGCGTTGTCGCAGCGGCTGGGGGTCACCGGAACTCCGGCGATCATTACCGGCGCCGGCGGCCTGATCGCTGGTTATCTGCCGCCAGACGAGCTAGTACGGCGGCTGGACGAGATGGGAAGCCGACAGGCTGCACGCTAACGGGCGTGCCATGGCGTTAAGGGCAACCGGTCACGGCGGACTGCTGCCGCTCCAGGCCCAGGCGCCAGTTTCTATAAACCTCCTCAAGCTATCCATCCGGGCGAGCGAAGCTCGCCCCATCCATCCGCGCCGTGCAGTGGTGTAAGGCGGTATAGAGCGGGGTGTTCAAGCCGGGGCCTCGGAAAACCGCGGTGGTTTGAGCAGGATGCCGGGCCGTCTGGCCTGTTCCCGTTTTTCCGCCTGCGGCGATGATCGGGAGGCGTCGCCTGGAACAGCAAACAGCCCTTGCACGGGGAAAGAGCCGGATAATGCCGAATAACGATTTATCGTGAACCGCCGCCCGTTGCGCGGCGTCTATGTAGATGAGGTATCCGAGGTATCCGATGAGCGATCGCATTCAGCATCTTGAGCTGCGTCAGCGGCGTATGTCCGCCGGCGATGCAGCTGCTCTGATCAAGCCTGGCATGACCGTCGCCATGAGCGGTTTCACCGGGGCCGGCTATCCGAAAGCAGTACCACAGGCGCTGGCGGCGCGCATGGAACAGGCTATCGGGATGGGCGAGCCGTTTCGTATCCGGGTGCTTACCGGGGCCTCTACCGCCCCCGAGCTCGATGGCGTGCTGGCGAAAGTACAGGGCATGGAACTGCGCCTGCCGTATCAGTCCGATCCAGCGCTGCGCGCGCGGATCAATGCCGGCGAGCTCGATTACATCGATATCCACCTCAGCCATGTGGCTCAGCACACTTGGTTCGGTTTTTTTGGTGATGTGGATATCGCAGTGGTCGAGGTGGCCGGCATTCTCGAAGACGGCCGGCTGATTCCTTCGTCCTCGGTCGGCAACAACAAGACTTGGCTGGAGCAGGCCGACCAGGTCATCCTCGAGGTCAACCGCTGGCAGCCGGCGGCGCTGGAGGGGATGCACGACATCTACTACGGCACGGCGTTGCCGCCGAATCGCAAGCCCATCCCGCTGGTCAGTCCGGAAGACCGTATCGGCGAGCCGTATCTGCGTTGTCCGTTGGAGAAAATCGTCGCCATCGTCGAGACCGATGCGCCGGATCGCAACTCCCCGTTCAGCCCGCCCGATGCCGCGTCAAAGCAGATCGCCGGCCACCTGCTCGACTTTTTCGCCCATGAAATCAAGCGCGGGCGCCTGACGCCCAGGTTGCTGCCGCTGCAATCGGGGGTAGGCAACATCGCCAACGCGGTACTGGCTGGACTGGCCGAGGGTGGCTACCGCGACCTCGCGGCTTTTACTGAAGTCATCCAGGACGGCATGATCCAGCTGCTCAAGGCCGGGGTACTTCGCATGGCCTCGGCAACCTCGTTCTCCCTCAGTCCGGCCGGTATCGAGGAGTTCCTGGCGGATCTCGATTTCTACCGCGAGCGTATCCTGCTGCGGCCGCAGGAGATCTCCAACCATCCGGAGCTGATCCGCCGGCTCGGCTGTATTGCCATGAACGGCATGATCGAGGCCGACATCTACGGCAATGTTAACTCTACGCACATTGCCGGCAGCCGCATCATGAATGGTATCGGCGGCAGCGGCGACTTTGCCCGCAACGGTTACCTGTCGGTGTTCATGTCGCCCAGTACCGCCAAGAACGGCGCTATCTCCGCCATCGTGCCGATGGCCAGCCATGTCGATCACACCGAGCACGACACTATGATCGTGGTGACCGAGCAGGGCTTGGCCGATCTGCGCGGACTGGCGCCCAAGCAGCGGGCGCGGACAATCATCGCCAACTGTGCCCACCCAGACTACCGGCCGCAGCTCGAGGACTACTTCGATCGGGCCTGCCACCAGAGCTTTGGCCGGCATACGCCGCACTTGCTCAATGAGGCGCTATCCTGGCATCAGCGCTTTATTGAGACCGGCAGTATGAAGGCCTGAGGCAGGGGGTTCATAGGGCGCAGCTACTACTTGCTGCGCCCTATCTGTTGAGAACAGGCATGGTTCTGCCTATTCGTCGGCCGAAGCGCCGAGCTAGCGAGTCTGAGCGGCATAGTTGTCGCCGTCGGGGCTTACTTTTCCAGGTACTGCAGCTTGTCCGGTTTGCCGTCCCACTCGGCGGCGTCCGGCAGCGGTTCCTTGCGCTCTGTCAGCACCGGCCACTGCTTCGACAGTTCAGCGTTGAGCTGGAGGAAGTGCATCTGGTTTTCCGGCAGATCGTCTTCGGCAAAGATCGCTTCCGCCGGGCATTCCGGTTCGCACAGGGTGCAGTCGATACACTCTTCGGGATCGATTACCAGAAAGTTCGGACCTTCATGGAAGCAGTCAACCGGGCAAACTTCTACACAGTCAGTGTATTTGCATTTAATGCAGTTTTCGGTGACGACAAAGGTCATTGAAATACTCCGATTGCTGGCTTCCAGGGGCGCTCATCCTATTCCCCGGAAGACCTTGGATCAACCGCCACGCCGACGTTTGAGTTCGTACAGGGCATCCAGCGCCTGTCGTGGGCTGAGCGCGTCCGGGTCTAAGGCATCCAGATGCTCCAGTGCCGGATCGGGGGCACTGTCGACGAAAAGAGGCAACTGATCGACCTGTTGGCGGCTGCTGTGACTGGCGCGCTCCAATTCCGCCAGCTTGCGACGCGCTGCCTGGACAACAACTCCCGGCACTCCGGCGAGCGCCGCCACTTGAAGTCCGTAGCTCCGGCTGGCAGGGCCGCCTTTGAGCGCATGCAGGAAGACGATTTTATCCTCATGTTCCACAGCGTCCAAATGAACGTTGCTAATAGTCGGGAATTGTTCCGGCAGGCTGGTCAGCTCGAAATAGTGGGTGGCGAACAGGGTGAAGGCGCCGATTTCGCCGGCCAAGTGGGCCGCCGCCGCCCAGGCCAGCGCCAGGCCGTCGAAGGTACTGGTGCCGCGGCCGATCTCGTCGAGCAGCACCAGACTGTCGCGGGTGGCGTTGTTGAGGATGTTGGCGGCTTCGGTCATCTCCACCATGAAGGTGGAGCGGCCGCCGGCCAGGTCGTCGGAAGCGCCGATGCGGGTGAAGATGCGATCGATCGGGCCGATCACGGCCGCTTCCGCCGGGACATAGCTACCGACATGTGCCAGCAGGGTAATCAGCGCTACCTGACGCATGAAAGTGGATTTACCGCCCATGTTCGGGCCGGTCACGATCAGCATCCGCTTGCTGTCGGAAAGCTCAACATCGTTGGGCACGAAAGGTTTGTCGAGCACTCGCTCTACCACCGGATGGCGGCCCGCCTTGATGCTGAGCCCCGGCTCGTTGGCCAGCAGCGGCCGCTGGTAGTTCAGGGTTTCCGCCCGTTCGGTGAGCGTCGCCAGGACGTCCAGCGCGGCCAGGGCCTGGGCGCACAGCTGCAGCGGGCCGAGCTGTTGGTTGAGCCGGTCGAGCAGCTGCTCGTACAGGTCTTTTTCGCGTGCCAGCGCCCGCTCCCGGGCACCCAGCACCTTGTCCTCGAAAGCCTTCAGCTCCGGGGTAATGTAGCGCTCAGCGCCTTTCAGGGTCTGACGTCTTATCCAGCGTTCCGGGGCGTGCTGGGCCTGGGCCTTGGAGATTTCCAGGTAATAACCGTGGACTCGGTTATAGCCGACTTTCAGGTTTGCCAGCCCTGACTCCTCGCGTTCGCGCCGCTCCAGGTCCAGCAGGAAGTCGCCGGCGGCACTGGCGAGGGTACGCAGTTCGTCCAGTTCGGCATCGAAGCCGGTGGCGATGACGCCGCCGTCGCGAATCAGCATGGGAGGGTTGTCGATCACGGCTTGCCGCAGCAGGGTATGGATCTCCGGGTGCTCGCCGGCTTCCATGGCCAACTCGCGCAATAGCGGCGTATCCAGCTCCGCCAGCTGCCGCTGCAGCTCCGGCAGGCGTGCCAGTGCTTCGCGCAGTGCGACCAGATCACGCGGCCGGGCCGAGCGCAGCGCCACGCGGCCGAGAATGCGCTCTACATCGCCCATGCCGTGCAGACAGTCGCGTAACCCATGCTGGCTGCTGGTTTCCAGCAGGATCGAGATGGCGTCCAGGCGGGCGTTGATTTCGGTGCGATCGCGCAGTGGCTGGTTCAACCAGCGGCGTAGCAGCCGGCTGCCCATGGGGGTGCAGGCGCTATCCAATACCCAGGCCAGGGTGTGCTCGCTGCCGCCATTGAGATTGAACTCGATTTCCAAGTTGCGGCGGCTGGCGGCGTCGATAGCAATGGCTTGATCGCGATGCTCGATGCTGATGCCGCGGATGTGAGGCAGTTCCGAGCGCTGGGTTTCCTGGGCGTACTGCAGCAGGCCGCCGGCCGCTTGTACGGCCAAGCGCAGCTCGGCGCAGCCGAAACCGCTCAGGTCGCGGGTGCCGAAGTGGCGGCAGAGCAGGCGCTCGCAGGCGTCGTCCTCGAAGTGCCAGGGCGGCCGGCGGGTCAGTCCCTGGCGCTGGCTTAGCGCCGCCGGCAGCTCAATGTCGTCACTGACTAGGATTTCCGCCGGCTGCAGCCGCTCCAGCTCGGCCAGCAGGGCTTCCTCGCCTTGCAGTTCGCTGATGCCGAAGCGGCCACTGGACAGCTCCAGCGAGGCTAGGCCGTAATGATCCCGGGCAACTGTTACCGCCAGCAGCAGATTGCTGCGTCGCTCATCCAGCAAGGCCTCATCGGTGAGCGTCCCCGGTGTCACCACCCGTACGACCTGGCGTTCGACGGGCCCTTTGCTGGTGGCTGGATCGCCTATCTGTTCGCAGATCGCCACCGACTCGCCTTTGCGCACCAGCTTGGCCAGATAGCCCTCGACCGCATGAAACGGCACACCGGCCATGGGTATCGGTCG
>DASULL010000197.1:0-4877 GCA_036278215.1 Gammaproteobacteria bacterium
GTGGGGGAGAGCGCATGAAGAAGACCAACGGGCCGCTGCGGCTGATCCTGATCCACAGCGGCGTGTACGACTACGTCGAGCTCGACCTGTGGCGTTCCGGGCACCTGGTCGCGCACAACAACACCGGCAAGACCAGCTTGATCGCGACCTTGCAGTTTCTCTACATCGACCGCCAGGCGAAGTGGAGTTTCACCAAAAGCCGCGAGGAAACCCGGCGCTTTTACTTCGCCACCGATCGCAGTTTCGTGATCTTCGAGTGCCTCACCAACGAAGGCATCAAGACAGTGGTGATCCGTGGCCTGGGCAAGATGCAGGGCTACGACTTCGAGCGCTGGATTTACGACGGCGAGTATCGGCGCGACGACTTTCTCGACGGCGATCAAATCCGCGAGCCGCAGCTGATCAAGCAGACGCTGGCCGACCGCGGCTTTCGCCGGCTGGAGCCGACCGAATACCGGCAGGTGCTGACCGGCATCGGCGCCCGCCGCGAGCTGCCGCGGCTGGGTATCGTACCGGTGCGCGAAGCCAAGCAGTATGAGCACTTCATTCAGCTGTTCGGGCACCTGATTAACCTCGAGCGCATGACCCAGTCCGAGTTCAAGGATCTGCTGATCGAGGTGAACAAGGACGAGATTCCCGTTCCGCGGATAGATCTGCTGCGCGATTACGGCGACGTCTATGAGAAGCTGCGCAAGCGCAGCGAGAGCCTGCGTCAGTTCGAAGCGGCGCGCGCCCAGGTGCGGACCGTTCTTGACGACGACGGCAAACGCACAGCCGTACGCGGTCAGGTGCCCTGGTTGTGGCAGCGCTACCTCGACAAATACAAGGAGGCGCGTGGCCTGTTGAACGACGGGCTGGCCGAGCGCGAGCAGCGGCTGGAGCAGGTCGCCGGCCGCATCCAGGAATACAGCACCCGCATCACTGACTTGCAGAACCGGCTGAGCGAGGTCGGCCGCAAGCTGGGGCCGGTGGAGAAAGATCTGGAGCGTCTGGCGGCGCAGCGCGCAGCGTTCACTGGTTATGTGGTGGAACTGGCGACGCAGGAGCTGGCGAATCTCAACAGCAGCTTGCTCCGGCTGCGCGAGCAGATCGCGGTCGGCAAGCGGGAAACGGCGGAGAGCGTCGGCAAGCGCCTGGCGCAGACCGAGCGGCAACTGCAGCAAGCCGAGCAGCGTCTGCAGCAGGTCGCCTCGACGTTGGCAACGCGGCTGCGGGCGCGCTTCGATGATGCCACCCTGGCGCAGGTGTTCACCCTGGCCAACCCCGACTTGCTCGGGCAGAGCGTGGCCGGCGCGGTGACGGTGCAGGACGAGGCGGCGCTCGCCGCCCGTATCGAAGCGATCGCGGCACGGATCGAGGGCGGCGAGTATCGCGACGAAGTCGTCGGCATTGCGCTGAATGCGCTGACCGCCCCCGATCTTGGCCGCTATAGCGACCCTGAGGTGATTCGCGGCGAGATCGCCGAGCTGAGCGCGGCGGTGGCGCGTGATCGCGAAGCGCTGGAAGCGGCTCAGCAGCGGGAAGCACTGGAGGCGCAGGCGGCCGCTCTGGAAAGCGAGATTGCCGAGCGCGCCGAGCGGCTGCGGCAATATCAGCAGTTCCAGGCCGATTGCGAGCACGAGCCGGGTTGGCGGGAGCAGGTAGACGGCCTGAAGGCCGAAGAAGCCAGCATCAAGGAGCTGATCGCCACGGCGGAAAAGGAGCGGAGCACCGCGTTCACCGAGCAGGCCGAGCTGCGGGCGGCGATGAAGGACCTGGAGAGCCGCCTGGAAGGGCTTAGGCGGCGTAACGCCGAGATCGATCGTTTCTGCCAGCAGCGGCGGGAGATGTTCGACTGGCAGCCGGCGGCCGAATGCGAGCTGCCGGAAACGCTGGAGAGCGCCGAGGCGGCGCTCAAGGACGCCCTGGCCGATGAAATGCGGCTGTCGCAGGCCATTCAGCAAGGGCTGCGGCACCTGCGGGAAACGCCGTATGCCGAGCAGTTCATGGGCGACTTCGACCTGGAGGAGGCCACCTTGCAGGCGCTCGGCGAGCGGCTGGAGGCGGCCGAGGCTTGGCGGCAGTCGGTGCAGGAAGACTGGCAGGGTCTGGTGAAGCACATCAGCCACGAGATCAAGCGCCTGATCGACGGGCTGGAGGCCTTGAAGCGACGGGTGCAGCAGCTCAACCGCCAAGTCGCCGGCACGCCCATCTCCAACCTGCGCGAGCTGCGGGTGGAGATCAATCCGGCCCGCGAGCGTCTGGCACCGCTGGAACTGCTGGCCGAGCAGACCTCGTCGCAAGGCGCGCTCAGCTTCGGCGAAGGCAGCAAGCTGTCGCTGGCCGAGGCACAGGACAGTATCGGCGAGATCCTGCGCAAGCAGGCGGCGCTGTCGCTCACCGATCTGTTCACCGTGTCGTTCTGGGTGGTGCGGCAGGATGGGCGCGAAGACCTGTATCACCAACTCGACGGCGTCGAGAGCAACGGCACCACCATCACCATCAAGGTGGTGCTGTTCGTGCTGCTGCTACGCGGCCTGTTCGACCGCAAGCACGAAGTCTCTTTTCCGTTTTACCTGGACGAAGTGTCGGCGCTGGACGAGCAGAACGCCCGCCGGATCGTGCAGCTGGCGCAGTCGCTGAATTTCGTGCCCATCCTGGCCAGCCCGACCGAGATGGACGCAGCCGATGTCATCTACCAGCTCAGGCCGGGCAGCAATGGCCGGCTGGTGGTCGGCCCCGAGCATCGGATCGAGATCCAGCGTGACGCCGAGCCGGCGGCGGCAGGGCAGCTGGAGCCGCAGGAGGAGCTGGCCGTGTCGCCAGCCTAGCCGGCCCGGCGTCGCGGCCGAAGGGTTTGCTGCCACTAGCAAGGCTTATTGTGCCGGCCTGGCGGCCGGCTCTCGCGGCTAAAGCCGCTTGGGGCCTGTGGCTCTTTATGCCCTTTGGGTACTACTCCTACAGAAGAAGGTGCCGGCGGCCTTGGAGGCGTTGCTGGTAGATACGGTGCCGTAGCTTACACTGATGCCTTGTTCAGACCGGCTTGGTCGGTGGATAGGCAGAAAACAAAAAGGGGGAGAAATGCAGCCAGGAATCGCGTTGGTTACGGGTTGTTCCAGTGGCATAGGCCTGGAGTTGGCACAGCAGCTGGCTCGACAGGGCTGGACGGTTTACGCCGGCGCACGGCGGCCGGAGTCACTGCAGACTTTTGCCAGCGAACGGCTGCTACCGGTGCAGCTGGATGTGAATGCGCCGGAGCAGATCGCGCAGTGCCTTGCCCGGATCGAGCGGGAGGCGGGACGGCTGGATCTGCTCGTCAACAACGCTGGCTACGGTGCAATGGGGCCTATCGTCGAGATGCCGCTGGCCGAGCTGCGCCGGCAGTTTGAAACCAACGTGTTCGCGCCGCTGGCGCTGGTGCAGACGCTGCTGCCGCTGCTGCAGAAAAGCGGCCAGGCCCGGGTGGTCAACATCGGCAGCATATCCGGTATCGTTACGACGCCATTTTCCGGCGCCTACTGCGCGACCAAGGCGGCGCTGCATAGCTTGTCCGATGCCCTGCGGATGGAGCTGGCGCCGTTCGGGGTGCAGGTCGTCACCATTCAGCCAGGCGCTATCCGGTCCGAATTCGGCAACAATGCCGAGCGCAGCCTGGCCGCCACTTTACCGGCGGACTCCCGCTACCAGGCGATCCGCTCCTACATCGAGGCGCGGGCGCGGGCGTCACAGCAGAACGGCACGCCAACGGAGCGGTTCGTGCGGGAGCTGATCAAAACGGTCACCGCGGCAACGCCCCCCTCGATGAAGCGGATCGGCAACGGCAGTACGCTGCTGCCGTTGCTTAAGCGGTTACTACCGGAGCGTTGGCTGGATCGGCTGCTCAGCCGCCGATTCGGGCTGGCCGGCCTCTCCTGAGTCCGAACCGGCTGCTGCGAGTTTGGCCTGAGACACGGGGAGCCAGCGCCGCGCGGGGCCCCGGCCGGCGGCTACCGCGTGGTGACTTCCGGCCAGGCGGCGATGCCACCTTCGCAGCGGCCGCAGCGGAGGCTTGAGCGAGCCGAGCGCCAAGGAACGGAGCCATTGCAAGGTTTCTATGGCGCCGGGCAGGGGGTCGTACCATTTGAACTCGTCGTAGTGCATGCCGGAGCGGAAATCGACTAGGAAATCCCGGGTGGCGCGCTTGCGCGACGGCAGCGTTGCCCGCGCTTCCGGCATGGCTTCCTGCCAAGTGGTGCCACGCAAGTGGGTCAGCAGGGCGAGAAAATCGCCCCGCAGCCAGCGTTCCTGCACATCGATCCGATAGCGGACCTGATTTCTTGGCAGGGGCAGGCCGGCATAAAGGCAGTACGCGAAGTAGGGCAGGTTGACGCCGGCATCGAGGCTGAGGGCGGTGGAGGCCGGAAAGCGGCCGTTGATTTCCATCAAAGTGTAGCGGTCGTTGGCGGGGTCGAATTTGAATTCGACCATGGCGGCGCCGTGCCATTGCTTCGCCTGCAACAGATGGGCCACGTAAGTCTCCAGTCGCTGGTCGCACGGCAGCGTTCGCCGCAGCACGCTGACGCCGCCGGTAAGGGGCAGCTCCCGCACCCGCTGATACGGTAGCAACACCACCGGCCGGCCACGCTCGAACAAAGCGGCGACGCAGACGCCGACCCCGTAGACATACTCCTGCACCATCGGCAGAACTCCGCCGGGCTGCAGACTGCGGAGCAGCTGCTCCAGCTCCGCCGGGGTGCGGGCGTACTTCACCTTGAATCCCAGTTGGTTCAAGGTGGTAGCGTGCAACGAATTGCCGCGCGGCTTGAGCGCGACCGGGAAACGGAAATCCTGGGTTTTCGCCAGGGCCTCCTCCAGGTTGTCGCTGCAGTGCGTTTTCGGTACCGGTACGCCTAGCTGTT
>DASULL010000198.1:0-5984 GCA_036278215.1 Gammaproteobacteria bacterium
AATAGCTGCGTAGCTAAGCCCGCCTGATGGTCTTTATGCCCTTTTTAGGATACTCCTACAGGATGCCAGCTCTAGGGCTTGGTAGGCCGTCTCTTCTGTAGGAGTGCCCAAAGGGCATAAACGGCTTTAGCCGTGGGAGCCGGCCGCAAGCTGGCAGCGGTCGCCGAATAGAACCAAGCGTGGCATGGATCGAGGGTGGGCAAATCAGCCGCTTCCGTAGGGGTGGGGCGGCTGGAGGAGACCCTGCCAGCGAAGCAATGATGGTGCATTCGAGCTACGAAGAGCCGGCCGCCGGAGGCGACCTGTCGCGGCTAAAGCTGTATTAGGCCCTTCACGGGTCCTCCTACAGAGCGCGGCAGAGAGCTTCCGTCAACAAAACCCTAGACGGCCTTTGTAGTCAGGAACGCTCTCCCTCTGCGGCCTCTGCGTCTCTGTGGCGCACCTCTCCCTCTCCTGCCGGCCGACGCTCGGCCAGAAACTCCCGCAGCACCTGACCGGTGTGCGTTGTGTTTTCCGCCACCTGCTCCGGGGTGCCGGCCGCCACGACCTCGCCGCCGCCGTCGCCGCCCTCCGGGCCGAGGTCGAGCAGGTGGTCGGCTTCGGCGATGAGGTCGAGGTTGTGCTCGATCAGGACTACGGTGTGGCCGTGATCCACCAGCTGGTGCAGGACGCGGATCAGTTTTTCCACATCCGCCATATGTAGGCCGACCGTCGGCTCGTCCAGCACGTACAGCGTGTGCGGCGGCTTGCGGCCCTTAAAATCGGGGCGGGCTTTGGCCAGTTCGCTGACCAGCTTGATGCGCTGCGCTTCGCCGCCGGACAAGGTCGGGCTGGGCTGGCCCAGGGTGAGGTAGCCCAAGCCGACGTCCTGCAACAGTTGCAGGGCATGATGCACTTTGGACACCGGGCGAAAGAACTCCACCGCCTCGTCCACGCTCATCGCCAGCACCTCGCCCACCGAGCGGCCCTTGTACAGCACCGCCAGCGTCTCCGGGTTGAAGCGCGCGCCGTGGCAGAGCTCGCAATCGACGGTAACGTCGGGCAGGAAGCTCATCTCGATTTTCTTCACGCCCTGGCCGTCGCAGCCCGGGCAGCGGCCGGCGGCGACGTTGAAGGAGAAGCGGCTGGCGTTGTAGCCGCGCAGGCGGGCTTCCTCGGTCTGGGCGAACAGCTTGCGGATGTCGTCCCAGAAGCCTATGTAAGTCGCCGGGCAGGAGCGCGGGGTCTTGCCGATAGGGGTCTGGTCGACTTCCAGTACTCGGTCCACCGCCTGCCAGCCGTCGAGCTTGCTGCAGCCGTGCAGCACCGCCTTGCCTTTGCTGTCCAGCAGACGCTTGAGGTTGGCATGCAGTACGCCGCGCACCAATGAGCTCTTGCCGGAGCCGGAGACACCGGTGATGCAGTTGAGCCGGCCCAGCGCGAACTCGGCCTTGATCTGTTTGAGGTTGTGCAACTCCGCGCCTTCCAGTCGCAGCCAGTGCTCCGCTGGCGGCCGGCGGCTGCCGAGCAGAGGGTGGGGCAGCGGTGTGGCCAGGTAGCGGCCGGTGATGGAATTCGGGTTGGCCAGCAGTTCGTCGACGTTGCCGGCGGCCACCACCTCGCCGCCGTGCACGCCGGCGCCCGGGCCAAGGTCGATCACATGCTCGGCGCGGCGGATGGTGTCCTCGTCGTGCTCGACCACGACGATGGTGTTGCCCTTGCCTTCCAGCCGGCCGATGGTGTCCAGCAGCATGCGGTTATCGCGCGGGTGCAGGCCGATGGTGGGCTCGTCCATTACATAGCAGACGCCCTGCAGGTTGGAGCCGAGCTGGGCGGCCAGGCGGATGCGCTGGGCTTCGCCGCCGGAGAGGGTGGGCGCGGCGCGGTCCAAGCTGAGGTAGCCCAAGCCGACTTCCTCCAGAAAGGCGAGGCGGGCGCGCAGCTCGGGCAGGATGTCGCGGGCCACCTCGCGCTCGCGGCCGGTCAGCTCCAGCTGCTGGAAATGCTGCCCGGCCTGCGCCACCGACAGCGCTGTGTAGGCGGCGATGTTGCGCTCATGGAAGCGCACCGCCAGCGCGGTCGGGTTGAGGCGCTGGCCGTGGCAGGCCGGGCAGGGGCGGCGCTCGCCCTCAGTCTCCAGCCAAGTGCTCTCCTCGCCGGTTTGCTCGGCGTCGAAGCCGGCGATGAGCTCGCCGGTACCGTAGCAGCGCAGGCACCAGCCGTGCTTGGAGTTGTAGGAGAACAGCCGCGGGTCGAGCTCGGGGAAGCTGCGGTGACAGCTGGGGCAGGCGCGTTTGGTGGAGAACAGCTGCTCGCCGTCGCCGCCGGCGAGTTTGACCACGCCTTTGCCGTAGTCCAGACCGCGGCGCAGCAGCTGACGCAGCGCCGCTTCGTTGCGTGGCTCGACCACGACCTCGCCCAGCGGCAGGTCGATGTCGTGCTCCTTGTAGCGATCCAGCCGCGGCCAGTTGTCGGTCGGCAGCAGCTCGCCGTCGACCCGCAGCTGGGCAAAGCCTTTGCCCGCCGCCCATTGCGCCAGGTCGGTGTAGTAACCCTTGCGGGCGGTGATCAGCGGTGCGAGTAGCTGCACCGTCTCGCCGCGATGTGTTCGGCTGATGTGGGCGACAATGCTTTCCAGGCTTTGCGCTTCGATGGGCTGCTGGCAATCCGGGCAGTGCTGGGTGCCTAGCTTGACGAACAGCAGCCGCAGGAAGTGGTAGAGCTCGGTCATGGTGGCGACTGTGCTCTTGCGGCCGCCGCGGCTGGTGCGCTGCTCGATGGCGACCGTCGGTGGGATGCCATAGATGGCATCCACATCGGGTCGTGCCGCCGGCTGCACAAACTGGCGGGCGTAGGCGTTCAGCGATTCCAGGTAACGGCGCTGGCCTTCGTTGAAGAGGATATCGAAGGCCAAGGTGCTCTTGCCGGAGCCGGACAGGCCGGTGATGACGGTGAACTTCTCCCGCGGGATGCGGACATCGATGCCCTTGAGATTGTGCTCGCGAGCGTGGTGGATCTCGATAGCCGGCGGACGGCGGTAGCGGGCCGGTGCTTCGGCTGCCATCGGTGCGGCCAGCTCCGGCTGCTGCAAATACTCGCGCAGCGCTTGGCCGGTGTGGCTGGCGGTGCAGTCAATGATCGCTTGCGGCGTGCCGGCAAACAGCAACTCGCCGCCGCCATCGCCGCCTTCCGGGCCCAAGTCGATCAGCCAGTCGGCGCTGGCGATGACGTCGAGATTGTGCTCGATCACCAACAGCGAGTGGCCCTGATCCAACAGGCGCTGGAAGGCGGCCAGCAGTACCCGTACGTCGTCGAAGTGCAGCCCGGTGGTCGGCTCGTCCAGCAGGAACAGCAGCCGCTGCTGCTTGCCGCGGCCGCCGCTTTTGGCCAGATGCCCGGCCAGCTTCAAGCGCTGTGCCTCGCCGCCGGAGAGGGTGGGCACCGGCTGGCCCAGGGTCAGGTAGCCCAGGCCCACCGCCTGCAAGGGCTCCAGGCTGCGCAGCACGTCGGGGGAATCGCGGAAGAAGGCGCAGGCTGCGGTGACCGTCATGGCCAGCACGTCAGCAATCGACTTGGGGTCGCTCTCGACACCGGCAGCAGGCGCCAGCTTTACTTCCAGCACCTCGGCCCGATAGCGGCTGCCGTCGCAGTCCGGGCAGCGCAGGTAAACGTCAGAGAGGAATTGCATCTCGACGTGCTCGAAGCCGTTGCCGCCGCAGGTGGGGCAGCGGCCTTGGCCGGTGTTGAAGCTGAAGGTGCCGGCGGTGTAGCCACGCTCGATCGCTTCCGGTTCGCGGGCGAAGGCTTTGCGGATGGCGTCGAAGGCACCGACATAGCTGGCCGGGTTGGAGCGGGTGGTCTTGCCGATGGGCGACTGGTCCACCAGCACCACGGCGTCGATGTGCTCATCGCCCAACAGCTCGCGGTGGGCGCCGGGTGGGTCTTGCGGCTCGCCCTTGCGCTTCATCAGCGCGTTGTAGAGCACGTCCTGCAGCAGGGTGGATTTGCCGGAGCCGGACACCCCGGTCAGGCACGCCAGCCGCTGCAGCGGGATGCGGACGTCGATATTCTTGAGGTTGTGCTCGCTGACACCGCGCAGCTCCAGCCAGTGCTTGGGCTCGGGTTGCGTCTGGCGTGGCGGAGCGACCTGGCGGCGGCCGCTGAGGTAGTCGGCGGTGAGGGTATCGGCTTGCAGCAGCTCGCTGGGCGGGCCGTAGAAGACGATCTCGCCGCCGTGCTCGCCCGGGCCGGGGCCGATATCGAGAATGCGGTCGGCGGCCAGCATCACCTGCGGGTCGTGCTCCACCACCAGTAGGCTGTTGCCGGCGTCGCGCAGGCGCAGCATCACCTCGTTGATGCGGGCCATGTCGCGCGGGTGCAGGCCGATAGAGGGTTCATCCAGCACGAACAGAGTGTTCACCAGCGAAGTGCCCAGCGCCGTGGTGAGATTGATGCGCTGCACTTCGCCGCCGGAGAGGGTACGGGACTGGCGGTCCAGACTGAGGTAATCCAGCCCGACCTGGCAGAGATAACGCAGCCGAGCACGGATGCCATCGAGCAGAATCTCGGCGGCTTCGTCCAACGGCGCGGGCAGCTCGACCCGCTTGAAGAACTGCTGCAGCCGCTGCAAGGGCAGCAGCATCAAATCATGCAGCGACAAGCCCGGCAGGCGCTGAAAGGTTGCTGCCGGCAGCCGGCTGCCCACTGGGCGGAAGCGCTGGGCTGGATCGGTAACGGCCTCGGCGTCGGCCAGGCTGCCGACCCGCCACAGCAGCGCGTCCGGCTGCAGTCGCGCGCCGCCGCAAGCGTCGCAGGTATCGTAGGAACGGTATTTGGAGAGCAGCACCCGCACGTGCATGCGGTAGCTTTTCGATTCCAGCCACTCAAAGAAACCCGCCACGCCATACCAGGAGGTGCGCCAGTTGCCGCCGTCGCCGTCGATGACCCACTGGCGGTCTTCCTCGGGCAGATCCTGCCAGGCGATGTCGGTGGCGACATTGCGGGCGCGGGCATGGCGCAGCAGGTCGCGCTGGGCGTCGGCGTTGCTCTTGGTCTGAAATGGCTTGATGGCGCCGCCGGCCAGGCTCTTGTTCGGGTCCGGGATCACCAGCCGGTAGTCGATGCCCATGGTGCGGCCGAAACCGCGGCAGGTCTCGCAGGCGCCTATGGGCGAGTTGAAGGAAAACAGGCTCTGGCTCGGCGGTGTGTAGGCGATGTCGCAGTCGGCGCAGTGCAGCTCGGCCGAGAACTTCCAGCCGGCCTCGGCCTCGCGGGCGTCGTTGAGCGGATAGACGCTGACGCGGCCTCGGCCTAAGCGCAGCGCCGTCTCCAGCGCCTCAATCAGGCGGCCGCGGTTGTCTGGCTCCAGCCGCAGCCGGTCCTGGATGATCTCGATATGCTCAGCGCTTTCGGCATGAACGCGGGTATAGCCCTGCTTGCTGAGCTCGGCGCGCACCTCCTCGGACGACATGGCCGCCGGCACCGGCACCGTGAAAGTCACCATCACCCGTTGGCCTTCGGCTGCCGAGAGCAGCCGGGCGTAGATGCTATCCGGTGAGTCCTGCTGCACTTTCTCGCCGCAGCCGCGGCAGTACAGTTCGGCGGTGCGGGCGAACAGCAGCTTCAGGTGATCGTTGAGCTCGGTCATCGTGCCCTCGGTGGAGCGCGAGCTTCTTACCGGGTTGGTCTGGTCGATGGCGATGGCCGGCGGAATGCCCTCGATTTTATCGGCCGCCGGCTTGTCCATGCGATCCAGGAACTGGCGGGCGTAGGGCGAGAAGGTCTCGACGTAGCGGCGCTGGCCTTCTGAATAGACGGTATCGAAGGCTAGCGAGGACTTGCCCGAACCAGAAACCCCTGTCACTACGATCAGCTCGCCCAGCGGCAGCTCCAGGTCGAGGTTTTTCAGGTTGTTCTGGCGCGCGCCTTGAACGCGAATAGAGTCGGACATCGCGGGAAGCAGGCTCCGGTGAGAGAAGGGGGCATTCTACAGGGCGGAGGTCTAT
>DASULL010000199.1:0-4825 GCA_036278215.1 Gammaproteobacteria bacterium
CGCACCGGCACACAAATCATCGAGGGATACGGGCTCAGCGAGTCGACCGCAGCCAGTCATATCAACCCGCTGCAGCGGCCAAAGCCGGGCTCCTTCGGGGTGCCCTTGCCTGGCATGCTGGCAGCGGTTGCCGACCCGGAATCCGATGCCTTCCTGCCGGCCGGGGAAATAGGCGAGCTGCTGATCAGCGGACCCAACATCATGCAGGGCTACTGGCAGAACGAGGCAGAAACCCGGCAGGCTCTGGTGGAGATCGGCGGGCACCGCTGGCTGCGTACCGGCGACATGGTGAAGATGGATGAGGAGGGCTATTTTTACTACGTCGACCGGCGCAAGGATCTGATCAAGCACAAAGGTTTCTCGATCTTCGCCAAAGACATCGAAGAGGTGCTGTACGGCCACCCGCAGGTCAAGGCTGCCGGCGTGGTCGGGGTACCGGACCCGGCGGTGGGCGAGCAGGTCAAGGCGATTGTCGTGCTGCAGCCGGAGGCTCGGGGCCAGATCTCGGAAGGGCACATCCGCGCCTATCTCAGTGAGCAACTGGCGCCTTACAAGGTGCCGAAGTTCATCGAGTTTCGCGGCGAGCTGCCAAAGACCGACGTTGGCAAGGTATCGCGCCGTGAGCTGCGTGAAGAAGGCGGGGAGGCGCGGCCATGAGCGAGCCGTTCTTCGAAGTCGAAGGGCTTACCAAGCGTTTTGGTGGGTTAATCGCTGTCAACGATGTCAGCTTTCAGATCCGTCGCGACGAAATGGTCGGCATCATCGGTCCGAACGGCGCCGGCAAGACCACGGTTCTGCGGCTGATTACCAAACTGCTTAAGCCCGACAGCGGTTCCATTCGCCTCCACAGCCGTGACATCACCGCGGCCAAGCCCTGGGATGTAGTCAACCACGGCATCGCCGGAACCTTTCAGAACACCAGGCCCTTCCGCAACCTGCCGATCATCGCCAACGTCATGGTGGCCTGCCTGGGGCCGCGCGCGCGCCGCAGCGGTGAATGGGTGAAACGGGTGGAAGCGAAGGCGATGGACGCACTGGAGTTTGTCGGTATTTCCGACTTGGCTCTGGAGCCGGCATCGACCCTGTCGCAGGGCGATCTGAAGCGGCTCGAAATTGCCAAGGCGATCGCTACCGAGCCGGAACTGCTATTGCTGGACGAACCCTTCGGTGGCATGAGCCCGGCAGAAGCGGGCCTGCTGGCCCAGTCCATCCGCCGGCTGCACAAGGGCGGCCGGTTCGGGCGGCTGCACAGCGAGGGGCCGGCCATGCTCATTATCGAGCACAAGCTCAAGGAGCTGATGTCGATAGTCGATCGAGTCATTGTGCTCAACTTCGGCGAGGTGCTGACGCAGGGTTTGCCGCAAGATGTGGTGCGCGATCCGCGCGTGATCGAAGCTTATCTCGGAGGCAGCCATGCCGATGCCGCTTCTTGAGGTTATCGATCTGTCGGTACGTTACGACCGCGCGGTGCTGCTACAGAGCGTGTCGCTGCACGTGGCGGCGGATGAATGCGTGGCCGTGGTCGGCCCTAACGGCGCAGGCAAGTCCACGCTGCTGCGAGCCATCACCGGCTTGGTGCGCTGGGAGCGGGAGGTTACCCGCGGCACTAAAGGCGACATCGTGCAGCAAGGCGAGGTGCGCTTCGCGGGAGAGAGCGTCGGCGCAGTCCCGGCCCATGACTTGGTGCGGCGCGGGTTGACTCACTGCCCGGAGCGGCGGCGGCCGTTTCGCGAGTTGACCGTGCTGGAGAACCTCATGGCCGGAGCCTACCTGGAATGGGACAAGCAGGGCCGGGAGGCACGCCTGGAACGGGTGTTCAACTTGTTCCCGCGGCTGCGGGAGCGCCAGAGCCAGATCGCCGGCACGCTCTCCGGTGGCGAGCAGCAGATGCTGGCGATCGGCCGTGCTCTGATGGCCAAGCCGAAGATGCTCTGTATCGACGAGCCCTCGCTAGGGCTTTCGCCGAAAGTGCGAGAGGAAGTGTTTCAGGCGATTGCCGCGATCCGCGAGCAGGAGGGAATTCCCATCCTGCTGGTGGAGCAGGAAGTGACCCGTGCCTTCGAGCTGGCCGACCGTGCCTACGTGCTCTCCCAAGGTCACGTAGTCGCCGAAGGTCGGCCAGCGCAACTCGCCGCCGACGAAGCGCTGCGCGAGAGCTATCTCGGCTTGTAGGCGGGATCAAGGAAAAGCCTTCACCACCAAGGCACAAAGGACACAAAGGGCTTTTGTGGCGAATAGGGGATCACTGGCTCAGTAGCGCTGCCCTACCCAGCGCCACCGCCGGGCGCAGCCTGCCAAGGTAGTGACAGGCCCGGGGCTACCGAGGCAGTTCTTCCTTTGTGTGTCTTAGTGTCCTTTGTGCCTTGGTGGTGAATCCCCGCCGCGCCGCTACCGCAGCACCGTCGCGCACACTCGGCATGTTGTCCGGGCGGCGACGTTGCGGTTCTTGCAGCGCCGGCAGACGGTTTCCAGGCGATCTCGAATCCACGGCACGAACCCGCGCGGCATGAACAGCAGCACCAGCAGGACGATTACTGCAAAGATCAGCAGGCGGAAAGCGCGGAAGGTTTCGAAATCGGCCAGATATTCTGTCAGCGGGTACAGTACGAATACGGCCGCCACCGGCCCGACGATACTAACCATGCCGCCGACCACACCAAAGATCACTGCTTGAAAAGATAGCTGCACATCCAGCGTCGCCGGCCCTACCGAACGCAGGAAGTGACCATAAACGGCACCGGCTAGCCCGGCAGCCACTGCACTGATGGCAAAGGCCATGACTTTATAACGGGTCGTGTTGATGCCGGCCGCCCGCAGGGCAACCTGGTCTTCCCGCAGGGCGTGCAGGATCAGCCCGAACTTGGAGTCGCCGATCTTCCAGAGGATAGAGCAGACCACCAGCATCAGAACGACGGCTATGTAGTAGTTGATCACCCGGTCGTTGGTAATTCGCGCGACGCGGCGGATACCAAGCTCGCCGCCGGTAAGATCGGGCACGGCGAAGAACAGGCTGACCAGGATGATCGGCAATGCCAACGTGACCAAGCTCAAGTAGGGGCCCCGTAGCCGCAGGCAGAGCAGGCCGACCAGGGCGCCGAGCACGCCGGCGAATAGCGCTCCAAGCGGGATGCTGAGCAGCGGCGGCAAACCAATGTGCACGTTGATCAGGGCGGAGGTATAGGCGGCGCCACCGAAGAAGAGGGCATGACCGAAGTTCACTTGCCCTGAGTAACCCGCCAGAAAGTCCCAGCTTGCCGCAAATATCGCCAGCAGACTGGTCATGATGAGGATGCGTAAGATGTACGCGTCGTCGGTGAAAAGCGGCAGCAGCAGCAAGCCAAGGGCGAAGACGAGCACGATGATGCGGCTCGGCAGTACGAAGACTTCAGTGCGTAGAAAGGTAAGCCCGCGTCGGAGGAAGCGTGTTGCCATGATCAGCGCTCCTCCTCGAATACCACGCCAAACAGGCCTTCCGGCCTCACTACCAGCACTAGCACCATGATCGAGAGGGCGACGGCGGACTTCAGAAAGGAGCCGGCCGGCAGGAGAAACACGGTTGCGGTTTCCACGTAACCGATGGTGAGGGCCCCGAGCACACTGCCTTTGAGACTGCCCAAGCCACCCAGCACCACGATGGCCAGTACAGTAATCAGTGGATCCAGCCACATCAGCGGATCTACTACGAACAGCGGCGCCACCACAACACCGCCAATGGCCGCCAGTCCGACCGAAATGCCGATGGTCCACAGGGCGACGTGGCGCACGTTCATGCCCATCAGATTGGCCACTTCGCGATCTTCGGCCGTGGTCCGGATTGCCAGTCCCAGGCGGGTCTTGGCCAGCAACAGCCATACCCCTACCAGCGTGAGGACGACAATCGCCAGTGTCAGCAGTTGCTGGTTGGTGATGCGTACCCCGGCGAGTTGCGCGTAGCCATCAATCAACGAGGGAATGCTCAGGTAGTGGCCGCCAAAGATGATGATCATCAGTTCCTGGAAAATAGCGGCCAAGGCGATGGTTCCGATCAGCACCGCCGTTTCATGTTCGCGTACCGGCTCTATCACCAACCGATAGCTGATCAGCCCCAGAATAACTACGGCAATTACCGCGGAGACTATCGCCAGCCAGGATGGCACCCCCCACAGGTGGCCCAGGACGTAAACGAAGTAGGCGGCCACCATGTAGAACGCGGTGTGAGTAATGTTAACGATGCGCGCCACGCCGAAAATCAGCGAGAAGCCAACTGCGAGCAGTGCATAGACACCGCTGTTGATCAGGCCGGTGAGGATGATGTCCTGGAGCATGGGTTCGCCTTCCTGTCGTTATGTTCCGACGTGCCGCCAGAGCGCTGGCTTCGGCTGGAGACGCAGGCCGCCCTGGAGAACGCTGAGCGCTCTCCAGGGGGCGGTTATCACCGCTACTGCTTCGCCGCTGGGAAGGTGAAGGATTGCATGCCTTCGTACGACACGCTTTGCCAGCCGTTCGGCCAGAAAGCCACCTTCTTGCCGTCTTGCCATTGCACAGCAAGCCCAGTGATCAGGCCGGGGCCCCAGGTGGGATCGTGGAGTTCGTCAAACTTCAGGTTGCCGGCCGTGCCCCGGAAGGTGGTCTTCTCGATATAAGGGACCAGTTTATCGGCGTCCAGGCTGCCTGTATTCTCGATCGACTGGCGCAGCAGCATGATGGCGTCATAGGTGGCTGCCGTATACGCCGGAGGCTCGCCGAAGCGCTTCTCGAAGGCCTGGACGAAAGGGATGGTATGTTCAGTAATCGCCACCGGCGCGAACGTGTCGAGGGTAGACACATAGTTGGCTTGGCCGGCCGT
>DASULL010000200.1:0-18890 GCA_036278215.1 Gammaproteobacteria bacterium
GCTCGCCGCTCGCCACTTGCCGCCGAATCACCCTCTCCAGCGGCACGCTCTCGTGCGTGAGCGACTGGGCGACGGATTGGGGGAGATCGCCGGGGTCGACGCCCAGGCCCAGGGTGAGATTGGCCTGCGGATCAAGGTCGATCAGCAGCACCCGTTGCCGCAGACTGACCAGAGCCGCTGCGAGGTTAACGCAGGTAGTCGTCTTACCGACGCCGCCTTTCTGGTTGGTGACGGCGATGATCTTGCCCATGCAGTTCGTCCCGGCGGGCACACCCGCTTTCAGAGCCTATTTCAACAAATTAGTCTGCCAAGTCGCGGCGGATCTCGATGAGATGCCTGTCGGCATCCAGCCCAGGCACCACCAGACGGTGGGTCTGCAGCTTAACCCGTTCGGCGCGCACCTCGGCCAGTTCATTTTCATCGAGCCGGCCTTTCATGGCCAGCCAACGCCCATCCGACCGCAGCAGCGGCCGGGTCAGGACGACGAAATCCTTGAGTTGGGCAAAGGCCCGCGAGGTGATGATGTCGAACGGCGCCTCGGCAGCATACGCCTCCACGCGCGTTTCGACGACCTCGACGTTGGCCAGCGCCAGTTCCAACTGCACCTGCCGCAGGAAACGGGCTTTCTTGCCGTTACTGTCCAGCAGCACCACTTGCAGTTGCGGCCGGGCCAGCGCCAGCGGAATTCCCGGCAGGCCGGCGCCACTGCCGACATCCAGCAGCCGTTCGCCGTCGAGCCAGGGCAGGATGGCGAGGCTGTCGAGCAAATGACGCGACAGCATCTCGGCCGGCTCGCGCACCGCGGTGAGATTGAAGGCGCGATTCCACTTCACCAGCAATGCCAGGTAGTCAAGCAGACGCTCGGCCAATTCCGGCTGTGGCAAGCCAAGCTCGGCTAGTCCCGCCTGCAGCGGCGCTCGTAGAGTCTGTACCATGGCTAGGCGCTCTGCCGCAGCAGGCCGTGTTTTTTCAGGTGCACCAGCAGCAGCGACACCGCCGCTGGGGTGACCCCAGGAATCCGCGAGGCCTGCCCGACAGTACCGGGGCGCTGGCGCTTGAAGGTCTCACGAATCTCGTTGGAAAGTCCGCCGACCAGGTCGTAGTCCAGGTTGTCCGGCACCACCACCGCTTCGTAGCGCTGCGCCCGGGCGACTTCATCGACCTGGCGGTCGAGATAGCCGGCGTATTTCGCCTGAATCTCCACCTGCTCGGCGGCTTGCTGATCGGCCAGCGCCGGGCCGGCGCCCGGCAGCGTCATCAGCGCCGGGTAGCTCACCTCGGGCCGGCGCAGCAGCTCCAGCAGCCGCTGCTCGCGCTTGAGCGGCGCGCCCAGCACCGCCTCGGCGTCGGCATCGGCCACCATGCCGGGCCGCAGCCAAGTGTCATGCAGCCGGGCCTGCTCCCGCTCGATCGCTTCGCGCTTGGCCTCGAAGGCCTGCCAGCGGCTGTCGTCGACCAGCCCAAACTCCCGGCCGATGGCGGTCAACCGCAGGTCGGCGTTGTCTTCCCGCAGCAGCAGGCGGTATTCGGCGCGGCTGGTGAACATGCGGTAGGGCTCGGTGGCGCCGCGGGTGATCAAATCGTCGATCAATACGCCGATGTAGGCCTGATCGCGGCGCGGCCACCAGGGCGCGCGGCCCTGCACCCGCAGGCCGGCATTGAGTCCGGCCACCAGTCCTTGTGCCGCCGCCTCCTCGTAGCCGGTGGTGCCGTTGATCTGCCCGGCGAAATACAGGCCGTCGATGAACTTGGTTTCCAGGGTCGGCTTGAGATCGCGCGGGTCGAAGAAATCGTACTCGATGGCATAACCGGGACGGGTGATGTGCGCCCGCTCCAGGCCAACGATGGAGCGCACCAGTTCTTGCTGCACATCGTAGGGCAGGCTGGTGGAAATGCCGTTCGGGTAGATCTCATGGGTGTCCAGGCCTTCCGGCTCGAGGAACACCTGATGCGAGGTCTTGTCAGCGAAGCGCATGATCTTGTCTTCCACCGACGGACAGTAGCGCGGGCCGATGCCGTCGATGACGCCGGTGTACATCGGCGAGCGGTCCAGGCCGCCGCGGATGATCTCGTGGGTGCGCTCGTTGGTATGAGTGATCCAGCAGCTCACCTGCGGCGGATGCTCCTCGGCGCGGCCAAGGAAGGAGAACACCGGCACCGGTTCATCGCCGGGCTGCGACTGCAGCCGGCTGAAGTCGATGGTCTTGCCGTCCAGCCGCGGCGGAGTGCCGGTCTTCAGCCGGCCGACCCGCAGCGGCAGCTCCCGCAGCCGGGCGGCCAGCGTGTTGGCCGGCGGATCGCCGGCACGGCCGCCTTGGTGGTTGGCTAGGCCGACGTGGATGAGGCCGCCGAGGAAGGTGCCGACGGTGAGCACCACCGTCGGCGCGGCGAAGCGCAAGCCGGTCTGGGTGACCACGCCCTGCACCCGCTCGCCCTCGATCAGCAGATCGTCCACGCCCTGCTGAAACAGAAACAGGTTCGGCTGGTTCTCCACCACCCGCCGCACCGCCTGCTTGTACAGCACCCGGTCGGCCTGGGCGCGGGTGGCGCGCACCGCCGGGCCCTTGCGGGCGTTGAGGGTCCGGAACTGAATGCCGCCGCGGTCGGTTGCCCGAGCCATCAGCCCGCCGAGCGCGTCGATTTCCTTGACTAGATGGCCCTTGCCGATTCCGCCGATCGCCGGATTGCAGCTCATCTGACCGATGGTCTCGATGTTGTGCGTCAGCAGCAGGGTGCGGCAGCCCATCCGGGCCGCTGCCAGCGCCGCTTCAGTGCCGGCGTGGCCGCCGCCGACAACAATGACATCGAAACTTTCCGCGTAATGCACAGGATTACCGCCTCCGATTCAGGGAACCGCGCAGTGTACGGGCGCCGACCGGCGCAGAACAAGCGACCGGGTAACGTTATATCAAGCGCGCCAAGCGCTTACAGAGCTTGTGCGCCTAGAGCGTGGACCGTGAGCCGGGCATCCGGGTTCAATGCCCGTTCACCCCGGCAACGGCAGAACCTTCGCCGCTCGCCGAAAATCCGAGTAGAAGCCGCTCCTCCTCCAGAAGGTTTGGCAAGAACGGCTACTGCAGCAGACTTCTACTTACCGATACAGAACGAGGCGAAAATCCGCCCGAGCAAGTCCTCGCTGGTGAACTCGCCGGTGATCTCGCCGAGCGCTTCCTGGGCGCGGCGCAGATCCTCGGCCAGCAGCTCGCCGGCGTGGTGCTCGCGCAACTGCCGGCGGCCGGCGGCTAAGTGATCGGCGGCGCGGGCCAGCGCGTCGAGATGGCGGCGGCGTGCCAGGAAGCCGCCGCTGTGGCCGTCGTAGCCCATGCTGGCCTTGAGATGTTCGCGCAGCAGCGACACGCCGTCGCCGCTTAGAGCCGACAGGCGCAGCTCCGGGCCGAGGGCGGATTCGCCGATGCCGGCGGGCGCACCGGAAAGGTCGATCTTGTTGCGCACCACCGTTACCGCGATGCCGCGGGGCAGGCGGTCGAGGATGGCGCGCTCGGCCTCGGTGAAGCCGGCGCGGTCGTCCAGCAGCAACAGGATGCGGTCGGCCTGCTCGATGGCCTGCCAAGCCCTGCGAATGCCCTCCTGTTCGACTGGGTCGGCACTGTCGCGCAGGCCGGCGGTGTCGATCACGTGCAGGGGCATGCCGTCGAGATGAATATGCTCGCGCAGCACATCACGGGTAGTGCCGGCGATATCGGTGACGATGGCGGCGTCGTAGCCGGCCAGCCGGTTCAGCAAGCTGGACTTGCCGGCATTGGGAAGCCCGGCGATCACCACGGTCATGCCGTCCCGCAACACTTGACCGTAGCGGGCGCTGGCCATGACCTCAGCCAAGCGCTGATCGAGTTCTTCCAGACGGGCGGCAACGTCGCCTTCAGAGAGGAAGTCGATTTCCTCGTCGGGAAAATCCATGGCGGATTCGACGTAAACCCGCAGCTCGATCAGAGCTTCCAGCAACGCCTGCACTGTGCGGGAAAAGTCTCCCTGCAGCGAGCGCACCGCGGCGCGGGCGCTTTCCTCGGTGCTGGCGGCGATCAAGTCGGCCACCGCCTCCGCCTGCGCCAAGTCGAGCTTGCCGTTGAGGAAAGCCCGCTCGGAGAACTCGCCCGGACGGGCCAGCCGCGCGCCCAGTTCCAGCAGCCTGCGGCTAAGCCGATCCAGCACCACCGGCCCACCGTGGCCGTGCAGCTCGACCACATCCTCGCCGGTGACTGAGGCCGGGGCGGGGAAGTAGAGCAGCAGGCCTTCGTCGATCAGCTCGCCATCGGCGCGGCGAAACCGGGCGAAATGGGCATGGCGCGGCGTCGGGCTCGCGCCCAGCAAGGTCCGGGCAATGGCGCCGGCAAGCGGGCCGGAGGCCCGCACGATGCCGACGCCGCCCCGGCCAGGCGGGGTGGCGACGGCGCAGATGGTGTCGTCCCGCCCCGCCATACCGTGCGTTTACGCCTTGACCTTGTCGCCGCGCTCGATGCGGCGAGTGATCAGCCACTGCTGGGCGATCGACAGCACGTTGTTGGTCACCCAGTACAGCACCAGCCCGGCCGGGAAGAACAGGAAGAACACCGTGAAGACGATCGGCAGCGCCATCATGACCCGCTGCTGGATCGGATCCAGCGGCGCCGGGTTGAGGCGCTGCTGCATCAGCATGGACACGCCCATCAGAATCGGCAGGATGTAGAACGGATCCGGCGCCGACAGGTCGTGGTACCAGAGGATCCAGTCGGCCTGGCGCAGCTCGACACTCTCCAGCAGCACCCAGTACAGAGCGATGAACACAGGGATCTGAACGACGATCGGCAGGCAGCCACCGAGCGGATTGATCTTCTCTTTCTTGTAGAGCTCCATCAGCTCCTGGTTGAGGCGCTGGCGGTCGTCGCCGTAGCGCTCCTTCAGCGCCTGCATCCGCGGCTGCATCTTGCGCATGCGCGCCATCGAGCGGTAGCTGGTCTCGGACAGCTTGTAGAAGACGATCTTGATCAGCAGGGTCAGCAGAACGATGGCCCAGCCCCAGTTGCCGACCAGGCTGTGGATCTTGTCGAGCAACCAGAACAGCGGCTTGGAGATGATCGACAGCTTGCCGTAGTCGATTGTCAGCTCCAGGTCCGGCGCGACTGCGGCCAGCCGAGCCTGATCCTTGGGACCGGCGTAAAGCTTGCTGGAGAATTCGGCGCTGCCGCCAGGCTGCGCGACCTGCCAGGGCGAAGACGCGCCGAGCGTGTAGCGGCCGTCGGCGGCGTAGGTGTAGTAGTGATAGGTGACATCCTGCGGTGGCACCCAGGCGGAAACAAAATAGTGCTGCAGCATCGCCAGCCAGCCGTCCTGCAGATCGCGCTGCGGCTTACCCTTCAGCGATTTGCTGGCCATGTCGTCGAAGGAAATCTTGTTGTAGCGCCAGTCCGGCCCATGCACGACGCCACCGACGTAGCTTTGCACCCCGAACAGGAAGCTGCGTTTCTCGGTCGGCTTGGTCCGGCTCAACTGCACAAACTGGAAACCTTGCCACAACTGATCGGTGGGGTTGCTCACCTGCTGCTGCAGATCGATCACATAGCTGTTGCGATGGAAGACATAGCGCTTTTCCACCGCCACCCCCGACTCGGCGGTCCAGTGCAACGTAACGGTCAACTGATCCTCGCCGGCGGCCAGCTGATAGCGCTCGGCGTCGGCGCGGAACACCGCCTGCAGGCCGGGCGCCGGGCCGTCCCGCGCCTCCAGGCCGGACTGAGCGATGTAGACCAGGTCGGGACGGTTATCCAGCAGCGCGACCGGCGTTGGGTCATCGCTGGAGACGGCGTAGTTGCGCAGGCGGACGCTGCGGATATCGCCGCCGACCGGGCTGATGCCAACCTCAAGCAAGTCGGTCTCGACCCGGATCAATTGCGTCGCATCAGTCATTGCGAACTGGCTTACCCCGCCTGGCACGACCGGTTCACCCGGTACCGCAGCCGGCGATACCTGGGGCGCCTGCTGCACCGCCGGCGCCTGGGCAACCTGCGGCGGGCGATGATAATCCTGCTGCCAAGTGGTCCAGAGCAACAACAACAGCCCGCCTAGGGCAGTGAAGAGAAAAAGGCGCTGGTATTCCATTTATGGTTCGTCCGCGGGTCGGGGTTCGGGTACAGGGTCTACACCGCCAGGGTGCCAGGGGTGGCAGCGTAGCAGGCGGCGCAGCGCAAGGTAGCTGCCGCGCAGGCCGCCATGCAGTTGTACCGCTTCGACGGCATAGTGTGAACAAGAGGGATAGAAACGGCAGCGTGGACCCAGCAAGGGGCTGATCGTCCACTGGTAGCAACGGATTAAACCGATCAGGATGCGTTTCATCTGGGGCTAAGACGTCGCCAGTGGCGCGCCAACGCGCTGGTCAGTTCGACATTGCCGGCGCGGCGTGCGTCGGCCTTCACCAAAACCACGATATCGCGGCTCGCCAAGTCGGCTCGATGGTGACGGAAACTCTCACGAATCAGGCGCTTGAGCCGATTGCGGTCGACGGCTCGCGGCAACTGCCGACGCGGCACGGCCATGCCGAGCCGCGCTTCGCCGACGTCGTTGGCTATCGACAGCACGGTGAAATAGCGGTCCCCGCGGCGCTCCGCCCCGGCAAAGACCTGCCTATACTGCTTCGCGTCGGTCAGTCGCGCCGACCGCGTGAAACGCCTGCCGGCGACTTTGCCGCCGGTCGGCAAATCACGGGCAGAGGCGGGCACGACCCTTGGCGCGACGCCGGGCCAGTACCTGACGGCCTGCCTTGGTAGCCATGCGGGCACGGAAGCCGTGAGTGCGCTTACGGTGAACGGTGCTCGGCTGGAAAGTTCTCTTCATGGCGCTGTCCGATTGATTAAATTAGCGGCGAAAACCAAGCCGGCGAATGTACCCTTGAAGGGCTGCGAGTGTCAATTTAGAGACTCGCGGCTAGCCTTCGTTCGGTGGCTAAGCCCCCCCTGCCGTTATATGCTGAGGGGTCCTGCCTAGTTCCTGTCATGACGGAAGTAAGTCTCTTGAGCGACTCTTTCTGGAAGAGCTGTCTGCGCCACCTCGAACGCGAGGTGCCAGATCAGCAATTAAACACGTGGATCAGACCGCTGCAGGCAGAGGAAACCGATGACTGCCTGCGGCTGCTGGCGCCAAACCGTTTTGTGCTCGACTGGGTGCGTGAGCACTTTGCCGAGCGGATCCGGGAACAGCTGGCGGCACTGCGGCCGGACAATCCACCCGAGCTGGTGCTGGAAGTCGGCAGCAGCCGGCGGCCGGCCGCGCCAGTAGCGCCAGTTGCACCGCCGGCAATCGTGGCCGACACACCGCAAGAGGTGCGGGCCCCGGCCCGGCCGGCCGAAAGCAATCTGAATCCAAACTACACTTTCGATACCTTTGTCGAGGGTAAGTCGAACCAGCTGGCACGAGCCGCCAGCCTGCAAGTGGTCGCTAACCCCGGCAATGCCTACAACCCGTTATTCCTGTACGGCGGCGTCGGCCTGGGCAAGACCCACCTGATGCACGCCGTTGGCAACCAGCTGCTTGCCAACAATCCCAAGGCCCGAGTGCTGTATCTGCATTCGGAACGGTTCGTCGCCGACATGGTGAAAGCCCTGCAGCACAATGCGATCAACGAATTCAAGCGTTACTATCGCTCGGTAGATGCGCTGCTGATCGACGACATTCAGTTCTTCGCTGGCAAGGAGCGATCGCAGGAGGAGTTTTTCCATACCTTCAACGCTCTGCTGGAAGGACATCAGCAGATCATTCTCAGCTGCGACCGCTACCCCAAGGAGGTCAACGGGCTGGAAGAGCGGCTCAAATCCCGCTTCGGCTGGGGCTTGACCGTGGCGGTGGAGCCGCCGGAGCTGGAAACCCGGGTGGCAATTTTGATCAGCAAAGCCATCAGCCAGGGGGTGGAGCTGCCGCACGAGGTCGCGTTCTTCATCGCCAAGCGCATCCGCTCGAATATCCGCGAGCTGGAAGGCGCGTTGCGGCGGGTGATCGCCAACTCCCACTTCACTGGTCAGCGAATCACCGTCGAGTTCACCAAGGAAGCACTGCGGGACCTGCTGGCACTGCAGGACAAGCTGGTTACCATCGAGAACATCCAGAAGATGGTCGCCGAGTACTACAAGATCCGCGTGGCCGACTTGCTGTCAAGACGGCGTACCCGCTCAATCACCCGGCCACGGCAGCTGGCCATGGCACTGGCCAAGGAGCTCACCAATCACAGCTTGCCGGAGATCGGCGACGCTTTCGGCGGGCGCGACCATACGACTGTGCTGCACGCCTGCCGCAAGGTCGAGGAACTACGCGAGCTCGATGCCCGCCTCAATGAAGACTATGCAAACCTGTTGAGAACCTTGACCACATGATGTGGACAAAGCGTGCCCTTTCTGTGGATAAGTTGGAGGGCAAAACTTATCCACAATTTGCACCCACTTTCTCCAGAGCCGGCGCTCGCTCTTATGCACACCAAAATTCTGTGCTAAGCGGCTGACGGACAAGAGGAAACCAGCATCGATCCACAGTTGTTCGGTGCCTCTATAAACTCAACAATCTTCAAGAAAAGAAGATTAAGAATATTAAAGACGGTAGACGGAGCCAGGTATGAAGTTCGAGATCGACCGCGAAGAACTGCTGAAGCCGCTGCAAGCTGTCATCGGCGTTGTCGAAAGGCGGCAGACCTTGCCAGTGCTGGCAAACGTTCTGGTGGTAGCGGAAGGCGGAGTGATCGCGCTGACCGCTACCGATCTGGAAGTAGAGCTCGCCGCCCGGGTAGAAGCCAAAGTGTCGGAACCCGGACGTGCCACACTGCCGGCACGTAAACTGATGGACATCGTCCGCAACCTGCCGACAGCAGTTCGCATCCAGGTGACAGTGGATCAGGATCGTGCCCAAATCGTCGCGGCGCGAAGCCGCTTTACTTTGTCGACTCTGCCGGCGAACGACTTCCCGGTGGTCGACGCTATCAGCGATGGTCAATCGCTGACCTTGCCGCAGGTCCAGCTGCGCACCCTGATCGACAAGACCCACTTTTCCATGGCCCTGCAGGACGTACGCTACTACCTGAACGGTCTGTTACTGGAACTGGAAAAAGGCATTATTCGCGCCGTCGCAACCGACGGCCATCGTCTTGCCCTGTCGGAAGCCGAGGTTGCCAATGCCATAGAAGGGCAGCGGCAGGTGATCGTGCCGCGGAAGGGTATTCAGGAACTACTGCGTCTGCTGTCCGACAGCGACGATCCGGTGCAGCTGGAACTCGGAGCAAACCATATCCGTGTTTCCCTCGCCGATACGCGGTTTACTTCGAAACTGATCGACGGGCGCTTCCCCGATTATCAGCGGGTCATACCGGCAGCAGCTGACAAGGTGATGGAAGTCGAGCGCGAGAATTTGCGGCAAGCGTTAGTGCGGGTTTCGATCCTGTCGAACGAGAAATATCGCGGGGTACGCTTCAACATCAGCCAGTATGAGCTGAAGATCCAGTCGAACAACCCAGAGCAGGAAGAAGCAGAGGAAGAGCTCGCCGCGCAGTTCGATGGCCAACCGATTGAAATCGGCTTCAACGCCAGCTATCTGGTGGAGGCCATCAGCGCGGTCGATGAAGAAGTCGTTGAAATGGTGTTTGTCGACGCCAACAGCAGCTGTCTGATTCGGGGCAAGGGCGATCAGACCTGCAAGTACGTCGTAATGCCCATGCGGCTCTAGTCATCGGCACCACGCTTGGGCGAGCAGATCTTGCCCGCCCAAGCGGTTTGTATTTGGACCAAGGAAATCCGGGAGCAAAGTTTCATGAGGCGACGTCATGCGTCTTGCTGAGCTCTCGGTGCAAAATTTTCGCAACCTGGAAGCGGTTGAACTGCAACCAGGTCCTGGTGTCAATATTATTTCTGGGCCCAACGCTGCCGGAAAAACCAGCCTTCTGGAAGCCATCCACTTTCTCGCGCGAGTGCGCTCATTCCGGCCAACCAGGCCGCAACAGCTGCTTAGGCATGGAGCGCAGGAACTGATAATTCGTGCCCGCCTGATTGATCCCGAGGCACGGCTCGCAGTCTGCTGGAGCAGTGAAGGGACCCAGGTCCGCATCAACGGAGAAGACGTGCGCAGCCTGTCGGCACTGGCTCGTTATCTGCCAGTTCAGGTGGTCAACTCCGAGAGCCAGCGGATTCTGCACGATGGCCCTCAAGTGCGGCGCAGCTTTCTCGATTGGGGGATGTTCCACGTGGAACGTTCCTACTACGACCACTGGCGCCGCTACGACCGGGCGTTACGACAACGGAACCAAGCGCTGCGCAGCGGCGACGAGCGCTTAGCGCGATCGTGGGAGCCAGAGTTAAGCAGCCAAGCCGAAGTACTGACGGAGCAGCGCATTCATTACATCGAACTGATCACCAGTACCGCCCAGGTTTTGTTGCAGCGATGGCTGCCTGAAGAAGCGTTTACGTTTGACTACCGTTGCGGCTGGCCCATGGGTAAAACGTTGCAGGAAGCTTTTGAAACAGGCCGCAATCGGGAGCGAGACGCCGGGTATACTTTGTACGGGCCACACCGGGCCGATCTGGTGATTCGCGCAAACGGCTTTGACGCTCAGTACCGGCTATCGCGCGGCCAGCAAAAATTACTAGCGATCGCGCTGTTGCTGGCAGCGGCACAGGCGATGCACACCGGTGGTGCCGCCGTCCTGCTAATCGATGATTTGCCCGCCGAACTGGATGAGGACCGGCGTCGCGAAGTGATGGCGATGCTGCTCGAGATTGGCGCGCAGGTATTTGTAACTACCACCGAACCAGCAGCCATACCGCTGCGACGAGAGCAAGCCACATGGTTCCACGTGGAACATGGGTGTTATCAGGAGGTGGTATAATTTTGCAATATCCAGCAAGGGTTTATCTATGACTGCAGAGTCCAGCTACGATTCCAGCAACATTAAGGTGTTGCGCGGTCTGGACGCCGTTCGTAAGCGTCCTGGCATGTACATCGGCGATACCGACGACGGCACTGGCCTCCACCACATGGTGTTCGAGGTTACCGACAACTCCATCGACGAAGCCCTCGCCGGCTATTGCGATCGCATCGAAGTTACCATTCATATGGACAACTCGATCAGCGTGCTCGACAACGGCCGGGGTGTGCCGGTCGATATCCATCCGGAGGAAGGGCGTTCCGCGGCGGAAGTGATCATGACCGTCCTCCATGCCGGCGGTAAGTTCGACGACAACTCATACAAGGTGTCAGGCGGCCTGCACGGGGTCGGTGTGTCGGTAGTCAACGCGCTGTCCGACAAGCTGCGGCTGATAATCCGCAAGAACGGCAAGATTCATATGCAGGAATATCGGCTTGGCGTGCCAGTCGAGCCGTTGAAGGTCATCGGCGAGACGGCGGAAACGGGAACGCAGATCACCTTTCACCCGAGTCCGTCGTTTTTCACCAATATCGATTTCCACTATGACATCCTCGCCAAGCGTTTCCGCGAGCTGTCCTTCCTCAACCCGGGAATCCGCATCCATCTGAAGGATGAGCGGACCGCCAAGGAAGACACTTTCCACTACGAAGGCGGCATCAAAGCGTTTGTCGAGCACCTGAATCGCAATAAAACGCCGCTGCATAAGACGGTGTTCCATCTGAGCACCGAGCGTGACGGAGTAGGTGTCGACGTTGCCATGCAATGGAACGACTCCTATCAGGAGTCGGCCTTCTTTTTCACCAATAACATCCCGCAGCGGGATGGCGGGTCGCATATGGCTGGCTTTCGCGCCGCCCTGACCCGCACTTTCAACAACTACCTGGAACAGGAAGGCTATACCAAGCGCCTGAAGGTGATCCCCAGCGGCGATGACGTGCGGGAAGGCCTGACGGCAGTGGTGTCGGTCAAAGTGCGCGATCCGAAGTTCTCGTCGCAGACCAAGGACAAGCTGGTTTCCAGCGAAGTCCGGCCGGCGGTGGAGTCGGTGGTGGCAGAACATCTGCACGACTACCTGATGGAGAATCCGCAGGAAGCGAAGATCATCGTCGAGAAAATCAGTGACGCCGCTCGAGCCCGTGATGCCGCGCGCCGTGCCCGCGAGATGACTCGGCGCAAGGGAGCCTTTGATGTGGCCGGTTTGCCCGGCAAGCTTGCCGATTGCCAGGAACGCGACCCGGCGTTGTCCGAAATCTACCTGGTTGAGGGTGATTCCGCCGGCGGGTCCGCCAAGCAAGGCCGCGATCGCCGTACGCAGGCGATTCTGCCGCTCAAGGGCAAGATCCTGAACGTGGAGAAGGCGCGTTTCGACCGGATGCTGTCATCTGCTGAAGTTGGTACGCTGATTACCGCGCTGGGAACCGGGATCGGCAAGGACGACTTCGACGTCAACAAGCTCCGCTACCATCGCATCATCATCATGACCGACGCCGACGTCGACGGTTCCCATATCCGGACGTTGCTGTTGACCTTTTTCTACCGGCAGATGCCGGAACTGATCGAGCGTGGCCACATTTATATCGCCCAGCCACCGCTGTACAAGGTAAAGCGTGGTCGGCAGGAGCAGTACGTCAAGGACGATGCCGCCTTGACTGAGTACCTGCTGCAGCTGGCGCTCAGCGACGCCGGACTGCATGTCGCCGCTGATGCTCCACCGATCAGCGGCGAGGCGCTGGAGGCCTTGGTGCGGCGCTTCATGCGGGTCACCGAGCTGATCCGGCACATGAGCCGTCGCTACAATCCGGAAATTCTGGGGGCGATGACGGTGTTGCCGCCGCTGCGGGAAGAGCAGCTAACCGATCCGGCGCAGTTGCAGGAGTGGTTCAGCGGGTTGGAATTCCAGCTGAACAAGGATCTGCCCACCGGCACGCGCTACGACGTCGAGATCAACCGCGGGCCGGACGGCGGCTTCCAAAGTGCAGTGGTAGTGAAGCGGATGCATGGTTTGCTGCACCCGACGACATTCCCCCTGCTGTTCTTCGTCTCTTCCGAGTACGAGGCAATCAAGACGCTAGCGACCGAGCTGGCCGATCTATTGCTACCGGGCGCCTACGTGCGCAAGGGAGAGCGGCGGCAGGCGATCGACAGTCTGAAGCAGGCGGTCGATTGGCTGATGGACGAGGCACGCCGCGGCCAGACGATTCAACGTTATAAGGGCTTGGGCGAAATGAATCCGGAGCAGTTGTGGGAAACCACCATGAATCCGGAGACGCGCCGTCTATTGCAGGTCAACATCGAAGATGCAGTGGCGTCCGATGAAATCTTTACCACTCTGATGGGCGACAATGTCGAACCAAGGCGGGAATTCATCGAGAAACACGCCTTGACCGCGACCAATATCGATATCTAGCCGACCAGCATCGGCAACAGACTGCAACCAAGCGTGGCAGTCTGTTGCCGACTTTTTATAAGTTATTGTTTTAATTATAACTTTTATGAAGGGTTCGGGCCTTTCCAGCGGATCGCCAGAACCCGTCCCGTCTGACGCGCTTCATCCAGATGGGCGCGGGCGAACTCGATGATCTCGGCCGGTGCTGTTCGCTGCCCGTTGAAGTCGATACTGCACATGCAGATGGCCGCGCCGGCATTCACGAAACCGGCAGAAGTTTTGTAAGCGCGCAGATTGAGCACCTGGTGGATGCGCCGGAACGAGGTGCTCTGGCTGGGGGCGTCCTGCTCGTACTGCATCAGGATACCGAACTCGGCTGGGCCGAGGCGGGAGACGATGTCCAGAGGACGTACCGACTGTTGCAGCCGGACCGCCATTGTTTCGCCTATCTCCTCGGCGACTCGCTCGCCATGCCGGCGTCGTAGCAAATCAAGGTCGTCGATACGGATCAGGACCAGGCAGGCGCCGCCGCCGCGCGACTCCAGATGCCGCAGGGTATTGTCCAGCTGGCGCTCGAGATAGATGCTATTGCCGAGCCCAGTGGCGGCATCGAAGCAGTGGTGCTCTTCCAGGTGCCGGTTCAGCTCGGCCAGCCGCCGGTTGGCGCTGATCAGACTGGTCTGCAGCTTGGAGATCCGCCCGGCAGCGTTGATCCGGGCCAGCAGCTGGGTGCTATCCGGGGACTTGGAGATGAAGTCGTCAACGCCCCGGCTGAAGGCTTCTGCCAGGGAATCCGAGCCTTCTCTGGCGGTCAACAGGATAATGTAGGTGTAGTGGTCGGTTTCCTCGTCGAACTGGCGCACCCGTTGCGTCAGGCTTAGCCCGTCCATTTCCGGCATCAGCCAGTCGGCGACGAGAATGTTGGCTTTGCGCTGGCGCATCATCTCCAGCGCTTCCGCCCCGGAGATAGCCGTGCGGATATCGTCGAATCCAGCGCCCTGCAGCACGCGTCGGATCATTTCGAGGGTGAACTTGGCGTCGTCGACGACTATGACTGCGATGTCGTCCAGGGCCTGGAAGTGAGAGGCTGAGTTCATTGTTTTTTCCGGTTAGTCGCGCATGGCCGGCGTCAAGATGGTAGCGTGCCACACTGGTGGCGGTAAGAAAACGTGCCGGTCTCCTTACCGCCATCTCGCGTGGCCGGGGCAGGCTTAGGATCCTTGTATGAACCTCAGGGACTTACGTTATTTAGTCGCGGTCGCGGAACTCCGCCATTTCGGCAAGGCAGCCGAGGCCTGTTTCGTCACCCAGCCGACCCTCAGCACCCAGATCAAGAAGCTGGAAGAGTTTCTTGGAGTGCAGCTGATCGAGCGCAGCAACAGGCAGGTCATGTTGACGGCGGTCGGCGAGCGGGTGGTTGAGCGGGCGCGGCGGGTGCTGCACGATGTCGACGATCTAGTCGAATTCTGCCGCGCCGCCAGCGATCCGTTGGCCGGCGAGCTGCGGTTGGGCTTCATTCCGACCATAGCGCCGTATCTGCTGCCGCATCTGGTGCCGGAGCTGCGCCGGCACCTGCCCCAACTGCGCCCGCTACTGTACGAGGATCAGACTGCTCGCCTGGTGGAGCGGCTGCGCCGTGGCGAGATCGATGCCGGGCTCATGGCGATTCCGGTGGATGCCTCCGATTTGCAGCATGAAGAGCTGTTCGCGGAGCCATTCGTACTGGCCATGCCCAGCGAGCATCCGCTCCGCCACAAGCAGCGCCTGTCCCTGGACGATCTGCGCGATCAGTTGGTGCTGTTGCTGGATGAGGGCCATTGCCTGCGCGATCAGGCACTCGATATCTGCAATATGGTCGGCGTGCGGCAACAGCCTACTTTCCGCGCCACTAGTCTGGAGACCCTGCGACAGATGGTCGCCTCTGGCGCCGGCATTACCCTGTTGCCGTTGCTGGCGGCCGAGGCCAACGCCGCCGTGCCGAACAGCAATGCGGTGCTGCTGCGCGAGTTTGTCTCCCCGCAGCCGCAGCGGCGCATGGCCTTCTACTGGCGCAAGGGCACGGCCCGGCTGCCGGCGATCCAAGCGGTTGGGCAATTGATCCGCGGGCTGCCGGCGGTTACGGCAATGCAGGAGTAGGGCGGTGTTGCCACAGCGTGCATTGCGCCCGCCCCGATGGCGGCGGGTTTGCTAAACTGCGCCGCTATGGACGTATCCGATCTGATCGACCCACTCAACGATGCTCAGCGCGAGGCGGTAACAGCCCCGCTGGCGCGAATTCTGGTACTCGCCGGTGCCGGCAGCGGTAAAACGCGGGTGCTGACCCACCGGGTCGCCTGGTTGATCCGGGTCGAGCAGGCCTCGCCTTTTTCCATCCTCGCGGTCACGTTCACCAACAAGGCGGCGGCGGAGATGCGCGGTCGCATCGAGGAGCTGCTTGGTATCTCGGCCGGCGGGATGTGGATCGGCACCTTCCACGGGCTCGCTCACCGCTTTCTGCGGGCGCACTGGCGCGAGGCCGGGCTGCCGCAGAGCTTTCAGATTCTCGACGCCGACGATCAGCAGCGGCTGGTGCGTCGTCTGCTGAAAACCCTAGAGGTCGACGAAGGCCGTTGGCCACCGCGACAGGTAGTCGGCTTCATCAACTCCCGCAAGGACGAAGGACTGCGGCCGCATCAGGTGGCCGCTACCGAGCCGTACCTGGCCGAGCTGGTACGCCTCTACGCCGCCTATGAAGAGGTCTGCCAGCGCAGCGGCCAAGTCGACTTTGCCGAGCTGCTGTTGCGTACGGTGGAGACCCTGCGCGACAACCCGGAATTGCGCGCCCATTACCACCGCCGTTTCCGCCACCTGTTGGTGGACGAGTTCCAGGACACCAACACGATCCAGTACGCCTGGCTGCAGCTCATGGCGGCGCCCGACGCGGATATATTCGTAGTCGGCGACGACGACCAGTCCATCTACGGCTGGCGCGGCGCCAAGGTCGAGAACCTGCGCCGCTATCGCGACGATTTTTCCCCCTCGGTAATACGCCTGGAGCAGAACTACCGCTCCACCGCCACCATTCTCAAGGCCGCCAATACGCTGATCGCCCACAACAGCGGTCGCATGGGTAAGAATTTGTGGACCGCCGGCGACGAAGGCGAGCCGATCGCGCTGTACGCTGCTTTTAACGAGCAGGATGAAGCGCGCTGGGTAGTGGAGCAGATCCGGCAGGGACTGGAGCGCAACTACCGTCGCCAGGACTTCGCCATCCTGTACCGCTCCAATGCCCAGTCCCGCACCTTCGAAGAGGCCCTGATCGCCCGCGGCGTCCCTTATCGGGTCTACGGCGGTCTGCGCTTCTTCGAACGGGCGGAGATCAAGGACGCGCTTGCCTACCTGCGACTGCTGAATCATCGGCAGGATGATCCATCGTTCGAGCGGGCGGTCAACAATCCGCCCCGCGGCATTGGCGAGCGCACCCTGGAGCTGGTGCGCGGCGTCGCCCAGACTGAGCAGCTCAGCCTCTGGCAGGCGGCCACCCGGGTGCTGGAGCGGCAGCAGCTGCCGACGCGGGCCGCTAACGCGCTGCAAGGCTTCCTGACGCTGATCGAAACCCTGGCGGAGCAGGCGGCGGAACTTGCCCTGCACGAGCAGACCGACCTGGTGATTCAGCAGTCGGGCCTGCGCGCTCAGCTGGAGAAAGATCACAGCGACAAGGGCGAGGCACGGCTGGAAAACCTGGATGAGCTGGTGACCGCCACTCGCACTTTTCAGCAGGAGTACCAGCCGGACCCGGATCAGCCGCTCGACCCGCTCACCGCCTTCCTGGCCCATGCCGCGCTGGAGGCGGGCGAAGGGCAGGCAGCCGAATGGGAAGACTCGGTCCAGTTAATGACGCTGCATGCCGCCAAGGGGCTGGAGTTTCCGGTGGTGTTCCTGGTGGGGGTGGAAGAAGGGCTGTTCCCGCACCGGATGTCGGCCGAGGAGCCCGGCCGGCTGGAGGAGGAACGGCGGCTCTGCTACGTCGGCATCACCCGCGCCCGGGAGCGGCTGGCCCTCACCTATGCCGAGCGGCGGCGACTGCATGGCGTCGACGCCTACGCCAGTCCGTCCCGCTTCATTCACGAATTGCCGCCGGAGCTGCTCGCCGAAGTGCGCGCCTCGGTCAGTGTCAGCAGGCCGCTGCTGGCGCATAAGCTGGTGCCGAAGGAGGAAGGCGGCTTTCGCCTGGGGCAGCGGGTTATGCATGCCAAGTTTGGCGAGGGCGTGGTGCTGACCTTCGAAGGCAGCGGCCCGACCGCCCGCATTCAGGTCAATTTCAACGACGTCGGCAGCAAGTGGCTGGTGGCCGGCTACGCCAACCTGCAACCCTGCTGAAAAACCGGCGCCAGCGGCAAGCGGCAGCAACAAAAAGGCCGCCCGCAGGCGGCCTGAGAAGCTCTTCGGCTAGCGGTCAGCGGCTCTTAGGCGCGCTTTCCACTCCCATCTGGCTGAGGTCGGGGTTCTGCATGGCAAAACGGTTGTAGACGTTCTCGTTGACGCTCTGCCAGGCGATCTGGCTGTCGAGATAACGCTTCCACGGCCGGTAGACCTTCTCCCAGGTCTTGTTCTTGCTGGCCAGGTCTTCGTACATCTCGAAGGCGATCTTCTTGCCGGCCGCCATGATGTCGTCGCTGAAGGTGCGAAGCTTGACGCCGCGATCCAGCAGCTTTTTCATCGCGATCGGATTGAGGTAGTCGTACTGCGCGGTGATGCGGACGTTGGAGTCGGCGGCGGCGATCCGCAGCGCTTCCTTGTACTGCGCCGGCAGCTTGTCGTACTCGGCCTTGTTGACGTAGATCGAGAACATCGCCGACTGCTCCCACCAGGCCGGCGCGTAGTAGTTCTTGGCGACCTGCCAGAAGCCGAGCTTTTCGTCGTCATAGGGACCGACGAACTCGGTCGCATCGATGACGCCGCGCTCCAGTGCCGGATAGATCTCGGCAGCGGCCAAGGTCTGCACGTTGACGCCCAGCGCAGCCATGATTTCGCCGCCGAAGCCGGGGATGCGCATCTTCAAGCCCTTCAGCGAGGCCAGGTCGGGTACTTCCCGACGGAACCAGCCGCCCATCTGGGTCGTGGTGTTGCCGCCCGGGAAGGAGACGATATTGAAGGCCGAGAACACTTCGTTATTGAGCAGCTCAAGGCCGCCACCAGAGTACAGCCAGGAGTTCTGCATGCGGGTGGTCATGCCGAACGGCAGGGCGGTGTCGATCGCCAGGGTCCGCTCCTTACCGATATAGTAGTAGGAGGCGGTGTGGCCCATTTCGACCGTGCCGGTCTGGACGGCATCCATCACGCCAAGGCCACCGACGATTTCGCCGGCCGCATAAGCGCGGATGTTGAACTTGCCGCCGGTCAGCTCCTTGATGCGCCGGCAGAAATCCTGGGCACCGCCGTACAGGGTATCGAGGCTGGTCGGCCAGCTGGTCGCCATGCGCCAGCGTATGTTGGGGCCTTGGGCATGAATGGCGGGAGCGGCTACTGCCGCGGCAGCACCGGCGGCGCCCAGGGTGGCGGTCTTGAGGAAGTTACGACGTTTCACAGGAATTCTCCTCCCGTTTCGATTGGTTTTGTTACTACGCGGAAGATAGCCCT
>DASULL010000201.1:0-12827 GCA_036278215.1 Gammaproteobacteria bacterium
CTAGCCCGTCACTGGCCAGGACCTTGAGCGCTTCCCGCAATGGTGTGCGGGAGACGCCCAGTACTTCGCAGAGCTGCTTTTCCGGAACCCGGCTGCCAGGAGGTAGTTGGCCGGTCATCACCATTTCGCGCAGACGCTCGACCACAATCTCATGCAGTGAGGTGCGAGTAAGAGGTTGACCACATAAGTCGTGGTTCTGATCTCTGACCCCAGCGGCTGCCTTTTTCATCGTCCTTCCTTCTTTTTCAGCGTGCCATCGGAGTGACAGGAGCTCTAACGGCGGCCTTTACATCAATGCAGGTTTGCAAGTGGTAGCAACTGTGGCAGGCTTTGTTTCCGAAAAATGAATGCATAATTCATTATGCGGAATGTCTGGGGGACGTGGCGACGTGCCTGCCGACCGGTCACTGCTTTGAATAACAGGTAATTTCAAGATGTTACAACGTACCCTCATCGGCATGCTGACGCCGTCGTCCAACACGGTACTTGAGCCCTACACCAGCGCTATTCTCGCCGATTTGCTGCCGGAGGTGACTGCTCACTTCCAGCGCTTCACCGTCACCGAGATTTCGCTGTCGGAGCGGGCACTGCAGCAGTTCGACAGCGCGCCGCTGCTGGAGGCAGCCCGTATCCTCGCCGATGCACGGATGAATGTCATCGCCTGGAACGGCACGGCTGCGAGCTGGCTCGGCTTCGATACGGATGTGCGGCTGTGCGAGCAAATCACTGCCACCACCGGGATTCAGGCCACCACCACCATTCTTGCTCTCAATGAGGTACTGGAGCGCACGGGTGCCAAGCGCCTTGGTCTGGTGACGCCGTACATGCAGGACGTACAGCAGCGCATCATGGGCAACTATGAGGGCGCCGGCGTCAAGGTCGTGGCCGAGCGCCATCTGAATGACCGCGGCAACTTCTCTTTCTCTGAATACGACGAGAACACCATCGCCGAGATGATCCGCGCAGTGGCGGCGGAGCGGCCGGATGCGATCACGGTGCTATGCACCAACATGCGCGGTGCGCGGCTGGTCGCTGAGCTGGAGGCGGAGCTCGATATTCCGATCTACGACTCGGTCAGCGTGACCGTGTGGAAGACTCTGCAAATGACCGGCGTCGCGCCGTCCCGCATCAAGGGCTGGGGCCGGCTGTTCCAGCAGCTGGACTAAGACGATAACAATGAGCGAATTCGACCTTATTATCCGTAACGGCACGGTTGTAACCGCCGCCGACGAGATCCGCTGCGATGTTGGCATCCGCGACGGCCGCATTGTTGCCCTCGCCGAAAACCTGACCGGCGCCCGGGAAGAAATCGACGCTGCAGGCATGTACGTGCTTCCCGGCGGTGTTGATTCTCACTGCCATCTGGATCAGCCGATCAGCGACGGCTCGCGGATGGCCGATGATTTTGAAAGCGGCACCCGCTCGGCGGCCTGCGGCGGCACCACCACGGTGATTCCGTTCGCCGCCCAGATGAAGGGCAATACGCTACGCGCCGCGGTGGAGGATTATCACCAGCGCGCCAATGGCCGCGCCTCGATCGACTACGCGTTCCATCTGATCGTCACCGATCCGACCGACTACACCCTGGCGGAAGAGCTGCCGGCTCTGATCGAAGAGGGCTACACGTCGTTCAAGATCTACATGACCTACGACGATCTCAAGCTGAACGATCGGCAGATCATCGAGACGTTGGCGGCAGCGCGGCGGCATGGCGCAATGACCATGATCCACGCCGAGAACTCCGACTGCATCGCCTGGCTGACCGAAACGCTGGAGAAGGCCGGCCACACCGCGCCGAAGTTCCACGCCACCTCGCGGCCATCGGTGGTCGAGCGGGAAGCGACGCATCGCGCCATCTCGCTGGCCGAGCTGGTCGATGTGCCCATGCTGATCGTGCACGTCTCGGGCCGCGAGGCCATCGAGCAGATCCGCTGGGCGCAGGGGCAGGGGCTGCGGGTTTATGCCGAAACCTGCCCGCAATACCTGTACCTGACCGCCGACGATCTGGACCTGCACGGCTTCGAAGGCGCCAAGCACATCTGCAGCCCGCCGCCGCGCGATGAGGCTAATCAGGACATCGTCTGGGAAGCGCTGGAGAACGGCGTCTTCCAAGTGTTCTCCTCCGACCACGCGCCGTTCCGCTACGACGACGCGGAAGGCAAGAAAGTCCACGGCGAGGATGCCGCGTTCCGTTATATCCCCAACGGTGTGCCCGGACTGGAGACGCGCCTGCCGCTGCTGTTCTCCGGCGGCGTCATGGAGGGGCGAATCGATATCACCCGCTTCGTCGCCCTGACCGCGACCAACCCGGCACGCATCTACGGCCTGTATCCGCGCAAGGGCACCATTGCCGTCGGCGCCGATGCCGATATCGCCATCTGGGATCCAAAGCGCAAGGTGACGATCCGCAACGAGCAGTTACACCACAACGTTGACTACACCCCTTACGAGGGCATCTCGGTAACCGGCTGGCCGGTCATCACCCTGTCGCGGGGCGCTGTGGTATGGCGGGATGGCGAGTTCCTCGGCCAACCCGGGCGCGGCGAATTCCTGCCGTGCGAGCGGCCGGCGCCGGCCCGGCCGAAGGCCATGCGCCGCAGTGACTGAGCAAAGACGCAGTAGCAAAAATCTACCAAGCATTCCTCCGGGTATGCATAAACGGAGAGCAATAATGAATATGAAGTGGAAGCGCGGCTTGGTCGCCGCAGCGATTGCCGCCAGTGTGGCCGTCGGCGGCGTCGCCCAGGCAGCTGAGGTGCACCTGCGTGTTGTTGGCAACTTCTCGGGCAACAAAAAGCAGGTCGACGGCGTCGAACGGCCGTTTTTCAAGAAGCTGGATGAGCGGGACGACCTGAAAGTCACCTACAACACCATGGACGCCATTGGCGTCGATGCGGCGAACGCGCTGCGGCTGATCCGCGCCGGTGCGTTTGACATCATGTCTGTGCAGATCGGCATGGCCTCCCGTGACGATCCCTTCTTCGAAGGCGTCGATTTGGCCGGCGTAGCGCAGGATCTCGACGAACAGCGCAAAGTGGTCGATGCCTACCGCGAGGCGTTCGATCAGCGCCTGCAGCAGCGTTTCAACGCCAAACTGCTGGCGCTGTGGCCGTTCGGCCCGCAGGTGCTGTTCTGCAAGGGCGACATCAAGTCCACCAACGACTTGAAGGGTAAGAAGATTCGCGTCTTCACCCCGTCCATGTCGCGGCTGGTCGAAGGCCTCGGTGGTACGCCGGTGACGCTGCAGTTCAGCGAGGTTTACCTGGCGCTGCAGCGCGGTGTGGCGGACTGTGGCGTGACGGCGCCGACCGCCGGCAACAGCGGCAAGTGGCCGGAAGTCACCGACCACCTGGTACCGCTGCCGCTGTCCTATTCGGTGCAGGGTCACTTCATGAACCTCAATACCTGGAAGCGCCTGTCGCCGCAGCAGCAGCAGGAGCTCACCGCCGAGTTCGCCAAGATGGAGCAGGCGATGTGGGATATCGCCCGCAACGTCAACGATGACGCCATTGCCTGCAGCACGGGTGGCGACTGCAATGAGCACGAGCAGTACAAAATGACCCTGGTCGGGCTAGGTGCCGATTCGAAAGAGCAGGTGCGGGCCATGACCGAGCAGCAGGTGCTGCCGGTTTGGGCGAATACCTGTAATTCGGTGTGGTCGGAATGCGCCGGAATCTGGAATGGCTCGGTCGGTAAAGCGACCAGCTACGAGGTCAAGGCAAAATAATCTGTCAGAGTAGAGGGGCAGTATCTCACTGCCCCTGTGCTGTGGCAGGGGGGATTTATGGTGTTTTCCCGCTTCCTGCACTTTGGCGAGGGGCTGGCGCGGCTGGCGGCGCTGGGCGCCGGTTATGCCACGCTTGCTTTGTCGTTCCTGGTTGCGTTCGAAGTCGTTGCACGCAAAGTCTTTAACTACTCCATGCAAGGCGCTGATGAGATCGGCGGCTACGTCATGGCCATTGGTGTGGCCTTCAGCTTTACCTATGCGCTGGTCGAGCGCGCTCACACCCGCGTCGATGTGTTCTACGCGCAGTGTCCGGTTTTTCTACGGGCGCCGCTGAATCTATTCGCTAGCCTGTCGCTGGCGGGCATGGCGGTGTTCATGTTCCATCGCGGTGTAGCCACGCTGCAGGAGAGCATCGAGTTCAAGAGCCTGGCCAGCACTCCGTTGCAGACGCCGCTGTGGATTCCGCAGGGACTCTGGGTTGTCGGCCTGGGCCTGTTTGCGCTCTTTACCGCAGTGCTTGCCCTACGGGCGATATACCTGGTCGTTACCCGTCAGTTTGGTAGCGTCAATAAAGAATTCGGGCCGCGGGATGCGGACGACGAGATTGAAGAGGCACAGCGGGAACTGGTGGCCCAATTTGAGAGGCCGCAAGCATGATCGGCGTGACAGAGGCCTTGCTCGGTCTCGGATTACTTCTGTTGTTAATGGCGCTAGGTATTCACGTGGCGGTTGCAATCTTCGCGACCGCGGCGCTGGCGACCATGCTTTACCTGGGGTTGCCGCTGCTCAACTCGTTCGGCGAAACCCTGTGGGGCACGCTGAACAGCTTTCTGCTGACGGCCGTGCCACTGTTCATTCTGCTTGGCGAGATCCTGCTACGCAGCGGCGTGACCGAACGCATGTACAGCTCGCTATCAGTCTGGCTCAGCCGTCTGCCGGGTGGTCTGCTGCACACCAACATCGGCGCCTCGTCGATGTTTGCCGCGATCTCCGGTTCGTCGGTGGCCACCGCCGCGACCATTGGTACCGTCGCACTGCCGGCGTTCAAGGAGCGCGGCTACAACGAGCGGCTGGCGCTGGGCAGCCTCGCCGCCGGCGCAACGCTGGGGATTCTGATCCCGCCCAGCATCAACATGATTATCTACGGCGCCATCACCAACACCTCCATCGGTAAGTTGTTCATCGCCGGGATCGTGCCAGGCATCGCCCTGGCGGGGCTGTTCATGTTGGTGATTGCCGGCTACGCCCTGGTGCGGCCGGATATCGCTGGCAATAAGGAGCCGGTCCTGCCGTGGTCGCAGCGGCTGCTGCGGCTGCTCGATCTGCTACCGCCGGCCTTTGTTTTTGCCATTGTCATGGGCAGCATCTACACCGGCTGGGCCACCCCGACCGAAGCGGCCGCGCTGGGGGTGCTGGCGTCGTTGTTGGTCGCAGCCTTCAACCGCAAGCTCAGCTTCGCCATGCTGCACCAAGCGTTTCTGTCGATGGCGCGCACCACCGCGATGATTCTGCTGATTATCGTCGCGGCATTTTTCCTGAACTTTGTCATCGGCGTGCTCGGCATCCCGACCACGCTGTCGAATTGGGTCGCTGATCTTGGCCTGTCGCCCATGCAGCTGATCCTAGTGTTGGTGCTGTTCTACCTGGTGCTGGGCTGTTTTATCGAAACGCTGTCGATGATGATCGCCACGGTGCCCATCGTCGTGCCCATCGTTGTTCAATTCGGTTTCGATCCGATCTGGTTCGGCATCTTCCTGGTGCTGATGATGGAAATCTCGCTGATTACGCCGCCGATCGGCATGAATCTCTACGTGGTACAGGGCGTGCGCGGCGAGGGGCGGATTACCGACGTCATGACCGGCAGCCTGCCGTTCCTGCTGATCATGCTCGCCTTCGTGCTCGCCATTATCATCTGGCCGGGGCTGGTCATGTGGCTGCCTAACGCCATGACTGGCCACTAATCCTGGGGAGAATGCCGTGAAACTGGTTCGTTGGGGTGCGCCAGGTGCTGAACAGCCTGGGTTGGTCGACGATGGCGGCTGTATCCGCAGCCTGGTCGGCGTGATCGACGATGTGGCGGGCGCAGCACTGCTGCCGGAAAGCCTGGCTCGACTGCGTCAGCTCGACCCGGCAGCGCTGCCGGCAGTCGAGCCAGGGGTGAGGTTGGGGCCGTGTGTCGGCAATGTCGGCAAGCTGATCGGTCTTGGCCTCAACTACTCCGACCATGCCGCGGAGTGCGGCATGGAGCCGCCGCCCGAACCGGTGGTGTTCATGAAGGCTACTTCGGCGATCTGTGGTCCCAACGACAATCTTGAACTGCCGCCAGGTTCAGAGCACACCGACTGGGAAGTCGAGCTTGCGGTGGTGATCGGTCGTCCGGCGAAGAACATCTCCGAAAATGACGTCATGGAGCATATCGCCGGCTACTGTGTCATCAACGATTACACCGAGCGGCATTGCCAGCTGCACCGCGCGGGGCAGTGGGTGAAAGGCAAGTCCTTCGACAGCTTTGCACCCATCGGCCCATGGTTAGTAACGCGTGACGAGATCACCGACCCACAGAACCTGTCTCTCTGGCTGGAAATCGACGGCCAAACATGCCAGAACGGCAACACCGCCGACATGATCTTCGGCGTGCGCCATTTGGTGTCCTACATTTCTCGCTTCATGAGCCTGCAGCCGGGCGACATCATCGCTACCGGCACTCCCAGTGGCGTCGGCATGGGCCGCAAGCCGCAGGAATATCTACGGGCAGGGCAAGTCATACGCGCCGGCGTAGTGGGCCTGGGTGAACAGCGGCAGCGGGTGGTATCGGCGGAGTCGGGCGAGGCGCAGCTTGGCTGACGGGCGGTATCCAACAACGCCTAGCGGCCGCACAGGGCGAATCCGCAGGGGCGAGCTGGCGAGCCGCGGCAGGTGTCGCCTACCGAGAGGTTCTTAGCCGCGACCGCCGACAAGCATGGTGACAATACAGGCAAAAAACTTGCTGTAAAACCTGATGGCTGCTGCGCAGCCAATCAGGGCTAAAGCCGCTCCTGCAATCCGAGGAGCAGGGCATGACAGTGCAAACGCTGGTAACAGCCAAAGCAGAAGACAGCCCGGGCCCGCTCCGGTTTTGTTCTTTCCCGCGGTCTCCGCCTCAGTGGTGTTACGCCGACACCGCCAGAATCGCTCCCAAAACTCCCAGCAACATAAACACCAACTGGCGAAAACGCTGCTCATTGATGCGATGGTGCAACCACTCGCCCGCCATGATCCCGATAATGATGGTCGGCAAATAGCTCGCCAGTCGCGGCAGAGCGGACAGAAGGCTGCCGTCCGCTAGAAAGATCAGGGTGAGCAGGCTGTTCAGGGTGAACCAGACCGTGATCAGCGTGCTCCGTAGTTCAGCTTTCGCCAGCGTGCTACTAGCTAGAGCGTAAACCAGCAGGGGGCCGCCCGAAGCATACAGTCCATGGGTAATACCCGCTGCCAGCGTCAAAGCCTGCTGTTTACTTGGCCTAGAGGCTTCCGTCTCTGCCGTGCGATGCATCAGCCACAGTTGACGAGTGGCAAAGACGATCAGCAGCACTCCGAATAGTGAGTGTAATACCGCGCCGCCCAGTATCGGTCGCAGTAGATAGCCAAACAGAGTACCTAAGGCCATCAGCGGCAGGATCAGGCGCAGCAGGGTCGGCCATTGGATGTGGGCGCGGTGGCGAATGCAGAGATAGCCGCTAAAGATGATGTTCAGCGGCACCAGCACCGGCAGCAGTTCGGTGATCGGTAGGAACAACGCGCCCAGCGAGAGCGCGATGACGATGCTGCCGAAGCCGGTGGCGGCTTCTACGGTGTAGGCGAGCAGAATGAACAAGCCAAGCCACAGCCAAGGATCCATTACTGCGTTAGCTCCACGGCGAATTTTTTCACCATCAGGCGTTGGTAGACATCCGGCATGAGGCGCCAGAGCAGGCTGGCGAGGACGGCTGTTCTATCCGAGTAAACTCGCTTTTTACGCTGCTCCAGCGCCCGGACGATACGCCGCGCCATCCAATCGGCATCCTTGGACGCACCGACGGTGGAACGGGGGTGGCGCGCCGGCTGGCCATCGTAGCCCAGCGCATTCTGTTCTATCGGGGTGTTCAGAAAGCTCGGGTAGGCCATCAGCACATGCAACCCATGCCGCTGCTGTTCGCAGCGCAGCACTTCGAACGACTGCGCCAGCGCGCTTTTGGCGGCGCAGTAGGCGGCTCGCCCCAGCACCGGCATCCAGCCAGCCATGGAGCCGATGTTGACGATGCTGCCGGTGTGCCGCTGCAACTGCGGCAGAGCCGCCAGCGCCAGCTCCAGCGGTGCCTGCCAGTCGACCTGCATCACCCGGCGCAGCACCGCCGGGTCGGTCTTGGCGGCGAGCGAGCGGTGAGTAATGCCGGCATTGTTGACCAGTACGCCGACCCCATCGAAGCGCTGGTTGGCGAGCAGCAGCAGCGCCTGTTGGTGGGCCGGGTTGGTGATGTCGCCGGCCAGCCAAGCGACGCGGTTGTCGTCGCCCAGGCTGCTTGCCGCCTTGGCTAGGCGCTGGTCGTCGATATCGGCTAGCAGCAGGTTGTCGCCGCGCTGGAAGAATGCCTGCGCCAGTGCCCAGCCGAGGCCGCTGGCGGCGCCAGTGATCAGGACGCAGCTCATAGCTCGCCTCGCAGGCGAGCCTGTTCGACGTAGAAGCGAAAAGTCTGCTCCGAGGTTTTTTCCGGCCGGTAGCCGAATTCTTCTTTCAGGCGGCGATTGCTCAGCACTGGCCGGTAGCGGAGGAAATCGACCTGCTCTGGCCCGTAGCGGCCGATACCCAGCCGCCGGCCAGTCCACAGCGCACCCTTGATGAGCCAGACTGGCAGCGTCCGCACCGGCTTGCCGAGGATGGCGGCGATCTGGTGGATAGACAGCGTGCCGTCGCCGGCCATGTTGAAAATGCCGCTGCGGTCCTGGCGGATGCCGTGCTCGATGGCCCGCACCACATCCTCGTCCCAAATGAACACGAAGGGCGAGTCGCTACCGCGAATGGCGAGCAGACGCTTGGCCTTGAACAGATTGGTGATCAGATTGCTGGTGTTGGCGCCAAGCACCGTGCCGGGCCGCAATATCAATTGCGCCAGCTCGGGATGTCGCGCTCGGTAATCGGCCAGCAGTTCCTCCACCTGCCGCTTGTGATCGGCGTAGGCGAAGGCGGGATTGCCGCGCAGCGGCTGGCCTTCGTCGATCCAGGCCGGGTTGTCGGGGTAATAGCCATAGGCGGCGCCGGAGCTGGTGACGGTGATATGCCGCACCCCGGCGGCCAGGCAGCATTGCAGGACGTTGCGGCTGCCATTGACGTCGATGTCGAAGTCGCGGGCCCGATCGGCGCCGGCATCCAGCACCGAGGCAAGGTGGACGACGTGAGTGATGCCGTTATCGAGCAGCAATGTCTTGAGCGCCGGATCGCGCACGTCCGACTGCACGAGCGGAAACGGTAGATCGGTGCGGCCGTGGATGTCCGTGCCGATTACCGGATAATCCGCCGCCAGCCGGCTGCCCAGCAGGCTGCCGATGTAGCCGGCGGCGCCGGTGATGAGGATTCTTCTGGTCACTTTTTTGATCCCTACGGGGGTTATTTATTTGTCTGGCCGGCCGTCGCGACCGTGGCGACCGCCGGGGCCGGCAGGCGTGCCCAGATATTGGCCAGCGCCAGCCCGGACACCAGATGCCAAACGCCCCAGAAAGCGGTAATGAGCATCATGCCGCCGGCATCCGGCATGAAGGTGAACAGAATCACCAGGCCGAGTCCGGAGTTCTGGATACCTACCTCCAGGGTGACGGCGCGGCGGTCGGCGGTCGGCAGCCGCAGCAGCAGGGCCATCAGCGCGCCCAGGCATAGCGCCAGGGTGTTGTGCCCGACCACCAGCCAGAAAAAGGTGTGGAAGCGCTCGATGAACAGCCCGTAATTGTTGCTGAAGGCGATGCCGACGAAGCCGAGGAAAATTACCAGCGAGATCAGCCGCAGCGGTTTTTCGCTGCGCTGCGCCAGGCGCGGAAAGCGCTTGCCGGCCCACATGCCCAGCAGGATCGGCAAGCCCAGTACCAGCAGGATCAGCAGCAGAATTCCCGAGGAGTCGACCGCGATGTCGGTCAGCAGCTCGCGGGTGTAGGGGTTGAGCCAGCCGTACAAGGCAAAGTTGAACGGCGTCAGCACTGTTGCGGCCAAACTGGAGACGGCAGTCATGCTCACCGAAACCGCCACATTGCCGCGCGCCAGCCAGGTCATGACGTTGGAGAAAGTGCCACCGGGGCAGGCCGCCACCAGGATCATGCCGAGCGCCAGCTCAGGCTCTATCCGCAACAGCCAAGTGCCCAGGCAGGTGGCGGCGGGTAGCAGTAGGAACTGGGCGACCAGGCCGCCGATAGGCGCACGCGGCGCTGTCAGCACGCGCTTGAAATCGGCCGGCTGCAGCGTCAGCGAGACGCCGAACATCATGCACGCCAGAATCACGTTCAGCAGCACCAGACTGGCTGGGTCGAATTGAATCGGCAACGGACCGCTCATTGGCTGCCTCCACTGGTTGTTTTAACGTCGCTGGCGAGGGCGCGGCGCAGTTTGCCGGCATGGTCGGCTACCGCCCGCCGATAGGTTTCCTTGTGGACGTAATAGGCCATGCGCTCCAGCTGCAGGTACTGGTAGCCGCCGTCAGCGCGGATTGCTGCCCGCTGCCGCTTTACGGCCTGTAATTCGAGCGCGGCGGCTTTGCCCTCGGCCAAGGCGCGGATGTAGAGCGCGGCCAGTTCCGCCTGCTCGTTGCGTCCTTCCCAGCCGAGTCCGGTCGCTTCGATCATGCCCATCAAGAACAGGTTGTCGTAGCCCGGATGGAACATGTTCAGGTAAAGCTGCGGCGCGCCGGCGTGGTCCGGCCAGTTCAAGTGGGCGCGATCGATGAAGGGGTAGTCCAGCTTGTAGCCGGTCGCCAGCAGCAGGGTGTCGTAGTCGGCGCGGGTGCCGTCGGTGAAGGTGACGGTATGTCCGTCGATGGCGGCGATGTCTGGCCGCGGGCCGATGTCGCCGTGGCCGAGGTGGTGCAGGATCAGCGAGTTCATCACCGGATGCGATTCGTACATGCGGTAGTCCGGATCGGGCAGGCCATAATCGGAAGGCTTGCCCATCACCGCCCGTACCAGCGCACCGTCCAGCCACTGCTTGAGACGCCGGGGCAGTTTGATTTTGCCGCCGATGGTATCGATCGGCCGGCCGAACAGGAATTTCGGCACGAAGTAATAACCGCGGCGTACCGAGATATCGACGCTGCGGGCGTGGTGCACGGCATCGACCGCGATATCCGCTGCCGAGTTGCCGCAGCCGACCACCAACACCCGCTGGTCGCGCAGCTGCGCCGGAGTGCGGTAGTCGCACGAGTGCAGCAGCTTGCCGGCGAACTCGCCGGGCAGCTCCGGCACATTCGGATGGTGCAGCGTGCCGTTGGCGATCAGGACGCCGGCGAAGCGCTGACTGCTGCGCTCGCCATCGCTTTCGCTGTCTACTCGCCAGCCGTCGCCCTCCGGCTCGATCCGCAGTACCCGGGTGTTGAAGCGATAGTGCCGATACAGATCGAAGTGGCGGGCATAGTCGCGGAAGTATTGCCGCATCTGCGAGTGATGCGGGTAGGGCGGGACCGCAGCGGGCATCGGGAATTCGGTGAATTCGGTGGTGCTTTTCGAGGAAATCAGGTGCGCCGTTTCGTACATGGTGCTGTGCGGGTTGTCGATATCCCATAGCCCGCCGACATCGGCATGCAGCTCGAAACCGGTAAATGGCACCCCGTGCTTATCCAGATTGCGCGCCGTGGCCAGCCCCATGGGGCCAGCGCCGATCACAGCGTACATATTGCTTCTCCTCGCCTATTCTGTTGTTTTAGGTTTTTGTCATATTCAGCCTAGAACAAAGGCTCGGCCGGAGATCGGTGAAATCGGGACCATCATGCCGTCAATTCGAGACGCGTCCGCCATTGACCGAGGCGGACTGGGATGAGCAAGGCGCCTACGGTTACCCTGCGTTTCAGCCAGGCCATCGTGCAGGCCTCCGAACGGCTGGGCGTGGCTCTGCCGCCGCCCTTGCTGGCGGAGCTCCGGTCGCGGACGGTAAGAGTCCCGCTGTCCCTGCAGGATCGGCTCTGGGAGACGATCAGCGCCACTCAGAGCGATCCGCTGATCGGCCTGCGGATGGGGCTGGAAATACAGGTCGGCCACCTAGACAGCGCCGGCCTCCTGCTGATGAGCTGCGACACCCTGGGCAGCGCCGTCGACGCCCTGCTCGAGTATTTCCCGATCATCAGCGAAGGCTGCCTGCTGGAGTTGGCGGCCGAGGGCGAGCGGATACGGCTGCGCTATCTCCCCAGCTATGACAGCTGCCGGGAGATCCGCGCCGAAGCCGCCATCGGCTGCTTCGTCCACCTGTCGCGCTGGATGACCGGAGGGCGCGCAGTGCCGGCCGAGGTCCGTTTACAGCATGCGCCGCGCGCGCCCATCGGTGACTATCAGGCCTTGCTCGGCTGTCGAGTCCGCTTCGGCGTCGACAATTACAGCCTGCTTTACAGCAAGCAGGACATGGAAATCTCGCTGATCCAAGCCAATCAGACGCTACGCAGTCACCTGCAGCAGGTCGCCAGCCAGATGCTCGCTTCGCTCTCCGAGCGGGGCTTGAGCGCCCAGGTGGAGGCGCTGGTGCGCCATCATCCGCGCTGGGGCAAAGAGCGCATCGCCTATCTATTGGGAATGAGCGGCCGGCACCTGACCCGCCGACTCGCCGAGGAGGGCAGTTCGTTCAAACTGCTGCGCGATACCGTTCTGCACGGGATGGCGGCCGAGCGGCTGCGCGGCGACAGCCGCCTGCGGGATATTGCCGAGAGCTTGGGCTTTGCCGATGAGAGCGCCTTCGCCAAAGCGTTCCGGCGCTGGACCGGTGTAAGTCCGGCCCGGTTTCGGGAGCAGGCGCGGCAGGAGGAGCATGGCTGAAGCGGTTGCTGCGGAAACGTCAAGGCCAACCCGAAGGGTGGTCTTGACGTTTTTATGATGTCTTTTTCATGAAACAAACTGACCGGGTCAC
>DASULL010000202.1:0-7573 GCA_036278215.1 Gammaproteobacteria bacterium
CGAACCGTATATGAGCGCCCAGCAGCAGGTCATCTATCGGGCTGGCGGCAACCGGCCACGGCAACTGGAAGATCTGAACAGCGGCACCCTGCGGGTGGCCGCTCATAGCAGCCAAGTCGAATTTTTACGCGAGGCAAAAGCCACCCTGCCCTCGCTCACCTGGGAAGAAACCAGCGATCTGAGCGCCGACGATCTGCTGTACCAAGTCTGGAGCGAGCAGCTCGATTACACCATCGCCGACTCCAACGATCTGGTGCTGAGCCAGCAGTTCTATCCGGAGCTGCGCGCCGCCTTCGACCTGACCGAGCCGCAGGGGCTGGCCTGGGCGTTGGCCCGGAGCGACGACGATAGCCTGTACCTCGCCGCCGAGAGCTTCTTCGAGCGCATCCGCAATGACGGTACGCTCGCGCACTTGCTGGAAAAATATTATGGCCACCTGAACAACTTCGACTATGTCGGCACCCGCACCTATATGCGGCATATCACCGAGCGCCTGCCGAAATACCGTGAGCTGTTCGAACAGGCTGCGCAGGAAACGGGCATTGACTGGCGACTGCTCGCGGCCATTGGTTATCAGGAATCGCACTGGAATCCACGAGCGGTATCCCCCACCGGAGTACGCGGCATCATGATGCTTACGCTCAATACCGCGAACTCGCTGGGCGTGAAAAATCGCCTCGATCCGGCACAAAGCATCAACGGCGGAGCGCGTTATCTGGCCAAGACCAAGGAACGGATTCCGGAGCACATTACCGATCCGACTCGAACCTGGCTCGCACTGGCTGCATACAACGTCGGCCTGGGCCATCTGGAGGATGCTCGGACCATAACCGCTTCGCAGGGCAAGGACCCCGACTCCTGGACCCACGTCAAGGAACACCTGCCCCTGCTGGCGAAGAAAGAGTGGTATCGCAAGACTCGCTACGGTTACGCCCGCGGTTGGGAGCCGGTGCGCTACGTTGAGAACATTCGCACTTATTACGAGCTGCTGGTGCGGATTACCGAGCCCGATCTGGTACAGGAAGACCTAAGCGGCGAGATGATCAGCCACCGCACCAGCGGCCCCGGCTTTCACATCGGCGACAGCATCGAATCGGCGTTTTGAGGATGGAGCGCCGGTTTAAATGCCGGCGCTTTCCAGCGCCGATGCGACCCTGTTGAGAGCTTCCAAGCCGTGCACGTCATCCGGCAGCAGCGGCAGCCGCAGCATTGGCAGCCCTGCCAGATCCTGCTCTATCTGGCCGAGATAGCGCGCCTCTTGTTGCCGCCGCTGGCGGAGAAACGCGCCGTCGACGTCATCCGGCAGCACTCGGTTGACGATGGCACCGCTGATCGGCACATCGAACTGTCGCAAGGTTGCCACCGCCCGGACAGTTTCCAGCAACGGCAGTCGCTCCGGAATCAACACGAAGACGAACCCCGTACCCTCGGCATCAGTCAGGCGGCGGCGCGCCTGGTGGAACAGGCGGCGACGCTGCAACAGGGTTTCGGCAACCTTGCGGGTACGCCTATCCATGTCCTTGAAGGGATCCTCCTGCGGGTCATCGAATGGCGTGGGCAGATCGGCGCGGCTGCCATGAGGGGTGAGATAGCGGACCACCTTGCCCAGCTCTTCGGTACGGCGGTTGTGAGCCAGCAGACCATCGGTCCAGGCCGCCATGGCTTCCGGCAAAGTCAGCAGCCGCAAGGTATGGCCGGTAGGAGCCGTGTCGAAGATAAGCAGATCGTACTCGCGCTCGGAGTCTAAAATGAGCCGTGCAACCCGCTCCAGCAGCGCCGCCTCGGCCGTCCCCGGCGATTGCCGGGCAAGCTGCATCTGTCGGTCCAGCTCTTTATGCAGCGCCGGCGCAGCGTATTGCTTCATGGTGTCAGTTACGGCGTCGATATGCCGCTTGGCTTCCGCTTCGGGATCGATTTCAAGACCCCACAGACCAGCGCTCAAGCCAGTGATCCGATCCCCAATCTGGCGGCCGAAAGCATCGCCCAGGGAATGCGCCGGATCGGTGGAAACAACCAGGCAGCGCCGCCCGCGCCGCGCCGCCAGCACAGCCAGCGAAGAAGCGATGGTGGTCTTGCCAACTCCGCCCTTGCCGCCGACGAACAGCAGGCGGCGATCAGTGAGTCGCATGGAGGAAGATGGTGTAGTCATCAGCAGCAGCGAAAACCATCGAGTGGAGAACGCTCCATCCCCATGCGTCGATGCCAGTCATGGAAGCGCTCCAGCAACAGCGGCTGCAGCTCCAGGGTGTAATAGCCGGCCGGACTGGGCACTCCCATCAGTTCGGCAAACACCAGCAGCATGAACAGATCATCTTCGTCCCGGCGAGCCCGGGCGATGGTGGAACGATAGCGGACGGAGTAGATTTCTTCGGCAAACCGCAGGGCCTGGTCAAACCAGGCCCGCAGTTGCTTCAGCTTTGACGGCTTGCTGCCGATCATGGCGCCTCGGTCTGCGCCTCTACCCCACGACCCTCGCGGTTCTCCCGCAGCTGCCGGGCCAGGGTAGACGCGCTTTCCAGCAACACCAGCACGGCCGCCACCAGAATGATGACGTCGAGGGTGAGCAGGAACCACTTGGCATCCTTGTAGAAGCCGACCAGCTGGATCAGCAGAGCGCTGATGGTCATCACCAGCAGGAAGCTCAGCGGTGCCAGGGTGTACCACATCGGCCGGCCGAGCCGGACCAGCATCACCGTAACCACCAGCAGGGTCAGACCGGCCAGCAACTGGTTGGTAGTACCGAACAGCGGCCAAATCAGCAGACCACCGCTGCCGTCCAGGCCACCAGCGCCAAAGGCAAGGCCCATGCAGGTGCCCACCGCCACCAGGGTTGCCACCGTGCCATTCTTGAGTAACGGCAGGTTATAGATCTCACCCCACTCCTGCATGATGTAGCGCTGCAGCCGTACGCCGGTGTCCATGGTAGTACCGGCGAACAGGATCGCCATAACGGTGAGCAGAGTCGCGGCAATAGCATCGGACACGCCCAGGCCAGCACTGACGATGGCCGCACCGCCTTGGACGAAGGCGCCGACGCCACCAGCACCGAATTTGCTGTAAAGCGCTTCCCACTCGCCCAGGGTGGCAAAGCCGGCAGTGGCCGCCAGGATGGCGGAAAGAGCCAGCAGGCCTTCACCAATGGCACCAAAGAAGCCAACGAAGCGCACATCGGTTTCCTTGTCGATCTGCTTCGAGGTAGTGCCGGAAGAAACCAGGCCGTGGAAGCCGGAGATCGCTCCGCAGGCGATGGTCACGAACAGCAGCGGTACCAGCGACGGGGTGCCGGCCGGCACATTGCCGTTGAACATCGGCGCCACCACGGTCGGGTTAGCGACTAGGATGGCCAAGTAGAGGATGCCCAGACCGATGAACAGCTGCACGCCATTGATGTAGTCGCGCGGCTGCAACAGTACCCACACCGGCAGCAGCGAGGCGATGGCGGCATAGGCGAACAGGATCACGATCCACTGCGCGTTCGCCGGCAGCCCCAGCACCTTCTCGGGCAAGGTAATGGGCACGCTCGGGCCGATGATGATCAGGCCATACAGCACTGTCACGCCGATCACAGTCACCCAGAACAGGTTCAGCTTGCGGCGGTAGATCAGCTGACCGATCACCAGCGCCACAGCGATGGCGCCCCAGACTGGTACCACCGAGGATGGGAACTGAATCAGCAGCCGGGCGATCACAACGCCGAACACGGCGTTGACCATCAGCAACACCAGGAAGATCACGATCATGAACAGGCTGCGCGCCCTTGCGCCCACCACGTCGCCGGTAACCGCACCGATGGAGCGGGCGCGGTTGCGCAGACTGGCCCAGATCGCGCCGGCATCGTGGACACCGGCAAAAAAGACGGTGCCCAGGACTACCCAGAGGAAAGCCGGCACCCAGCCCCAGATAACCGCGATGGCCGGCCCGACGATAGGTGCCGCACCCGCCACCGACGAGAAGTGATGTCCCCAGAGGATGTAGCGGTTAGTCGGCACGAAGTCGACGCCGTCCTCGAGCTCATGCGCCGGGGTACGGAAATTAGGATCCAAGCGGAAAACCCGCTCGGCTATGAACTTGGAATAGATGAAGTAACCGAGGCACATGGCCGCGATGCCCAGTAGAACAACAACTACTGCGCTCATGGGAACTCCCCTCCTATATTGTTGTTGTCAGCCAACAATAGAAGCTTAGGCGCGAATGCGCAATGTACCCCTGGGAGAAAAGTTTGCCCCGCTAGGCCATGGAGAGAACATGGAGCAATAATCGGAAATGAGCGCAAAGGCGCCAAGATCACGAGGCGCCATAAAAATCCTTAAGCTTTCTAATCCTTGTGCTCTTCGTGCCTTGCTAGCGCGCCCTTCCCTTCCTCGGCCGCTCCTGCGCTGGGATGCACGCTCTTGCGCTTCGCTCCTCGACGGGAGCGGAAAAACTGCCGCAATTGTTCGCCGCACTCCTCTGCCAGCACGCTACCCACAACCTCGATCCTGTGGTTGTGCTGGTCACCGGAGAGCAAGTCGAAGCGACTACCGATGGCGCCGGTTTTCGGATCATGCGCGCCGAACACCAGCCGGGCAATGCGCGCGTGCACCATGGCGCCGACGCACATAACGCACGGCTCCAGAGTAACGTACAGCGTGCTGCCGCCGAGCCGGTAGTTGCCGAGCCGCTGGCCGGCGGCTCGAATGGCCTGCACCTCGGCGTGGGCGGTGGCGTCATGAGCCGCAATCGGTCGATTCCAGCCCTCGCCGATTACCTCTTCGTCAAGGATCAGCACCGCGCCGACCGGCACCTCGCCCTCTGCTTCGGCAGCAGCGGCGAGCTCCAGAGCGCGCCGCAGCCAATACTGGTCGCGCTCTGCCTGTGTCATTCCCACTCGATGGTAGCCGGCGGCTTGCTCGAGATGTCGTAGACGACGCGGGAGATGCCGGTAATCTCGTTAATGATTCGCCGCGATACTACGTCGAGAAACTCGTACGGCAGATGAGCCCAGCGGGCCGTCATGAAATCCACGGTTTCCACCGCTCGCAGCGCCACCACGTATTGATAACGGCGACCATCGCCGGTAACGCCGACGCTCTTTACCGGCAGAAATACGGTAAATGCCTGCGAGACCTTGTCGTAAAGATCATGCTTGCGCAGTTCGTCGATGAAGATGTGATCGGCGCGACGCAGCAGGTCGGCGTATTCTTTCTTCACCTCGCCGAGAATACGCACCCCCAGCCCCGGCCCGGGGAACGGGTGGCGATACACCATGTCAGCCGGCAGACCCAGCTCGACGCCGATCTTGCGGACCTCGTCCTTGAACAACTCGCGCAGCGGCTCCACCAGCTTGAGCTGCATGGTTTCCGGCAGACCGCCGACGTTATGGTGCGACTTGATGACGTGGGCCTTGCCGGTCTTGGACCCGGCCGATTCGATCACGTCCGGATAGATGGTGCCCTGCGCCAGCCATTTGACGTTGGCGAGCTTGCCGGCTTCGGCGTCGAAGACCTCGATGAAGGTGCGTCCGATGATCTTGCGCTTCTCTTCCGGATCGGCGACTCCCGCCAGCCGCTGCAGGAATAGCGACTCGGCATCGACCCGAATCACCTTGACCCCCATGTGCCGGGCGAAAGTGGCCATAACCTGATCGCCTTCGTTCAGGCGCAGCAGGCCGTTGTCGACGAAAACGCAGATCAGCTGGTCGCCGATCGCTTTGTGCAGCAGCGCCGCCACGACCGAGGAGTCGACGCCGCCGGACAGCCCCAGCAGGACCTGATCGCTGCCGACCTGCTCACGGATACGCCGGATGCTGTCGTCGATGATGTTGCTCGGGGTCCAGTCGCCGCTGCAGCCGCAGATCTCGTGCACGAAGCGCGACAGAATGCGCCGGCCCTGCGGCGTATGGCTGACTTCCGGATGGAACTGGATGCCATAGTAGCCGCGCTCGTCGTCGCCGATGCCGGCGATGGGACAGCTGTCGGTGCTGGCGATCAGCTTAAAGCCGGGCGGCAGCTCGACAACCCGGTCGCCGTGGCTCATCCACACGTCCAGCAGGCCGTAACCTTCCGGCGTGGTGTGGTCCTCGATGTCCCGCAGCAGCCGGGAGTGGCCGCGAGCGCGAACCTGGGCATAGCCGAATTCTTTGTACTCGGACGACTCGACGGTACCGCCGAGCTGAGCCGCTATGGTCTGCATGCCGTAGCAGATGCCCAGCACCGGCACACCCAGCTCGAACACGACTGCGGGCGCCCGCGGCCCTTCGGCGACCGTTACCGACTCCGGCCCGCCAGACAGGACGATGCCCTTGGGCGCGAAGGCGCGGATCGCCTCGTCGCCGGCGTCGTAAGCGTAGATCTCGCAGTAGACACCCGCTTCGCGGATACGGCGAGCGATCAACTGGGTGTACTGAGAGCCGAAATCGAGGACGAGGATACGCTGGGCGTGAATGTCTTGAGCCATTGTCGTTCCGTTCAGGCGAACCGCCGAGGCGGCGGGGCCACTGCGATGGGCGCGGATAAAAGTACCCGCACCGCGGGTTCAGGGCTTGTCAGAGGCCATGGGGCCGGTGGCCGCCGCAGCGTCGCTTTGGCGGCTCCGAACCGGCGCCTCACCCAACGCGATAATTCGGCGCTTCCTTGGTGATGGCGACGTTGTGGACGTGGCTCTCCTGCATACCGGCATTGGTGATGCGAACGAACTCCGGCTTGGTCCGCATCTCCATGATGTCGCGGCAACCGACATAGCCCATTGATGCCCGCAGGCCACCCACCATCTGATGAATGATGGCGATCACCGGCCCCTTGTACGGCACCCGGCCCTCGATACCTTCCGGCACCAGCTTATCCGGCTGGCCGTTGCCTTCCTGGAAGTAACGATCGCTAGAGCCCTGCGCCTGCGCCATCGCGCCAATGGAACCCATACCGCGGTAGGATTTGTAGGAACGCCCCTGGTACAGCTCCACCTCGCCGGGTGCTTCGTCGGTTCCGGCAAACATGCCGCCGACCATCACCGAGTAGGCGCCGGCCGCCAGCGCCTTGGCCATGTCGCCGGAGAAGCGGATACCGCCATCGGCGATGATCGGGATGCCGCTGCCGTCGAGCGCCTTGGCAACGTTGGCAATCGCGCTGATCTGCGGCACCCCCACGCCGGCAACGATCCGGGTGGTACAAATGGAACCGGGGCCGATGCCCACCTTGACCGCGTCGACACCGGCGTCTTTCAGCGCCAGTGCAGCGGCGGCCGTGGCAATGTTGCCGGCGACCAGTTGCACATCGGGATAGTTTTTCTTCACCCAGCGCACCCGCTCGATGACGCCGACATGGTGACCGTGGGCGGTATCGACAGTAAGTACGTCGACGCCGGCCGCGACCAGCGCCTCCACCCGCTCCTCGGTGCCGGCACCGACCCCGACCGCAGCACCGACCCGCAACTGGCCATGCTCGTCCTTGCAGGCGAACGGATAGTCCTTCGCCTTGAGGATATCCTTCACGGTGATCATGCCGCGCAGCTGGAACCTGTCGTTGACGATCAGCACCCGCTCGATCCGATGCTGATGCAGCACCCGCTGCACCTCTTCCCGATCCGTGCCTTCGCGCAC
>DASULL010000203.1:0-2754 GCA_036278215.1 Gammaproteobacteria bacterium
TGCACGCATTGAAAGGGACGATAATGCGAGTTCTTGTTGCGTTGCAACGCCGCTGGCTGGCGATTGGCGGCTTGCTTTACCTCTGCAGTCGAGCCGCCGCCCGACAGCGAGCCGCCGCCGACGAGTCGAAGCGCGCCTGTGCCGATTTGGAGCGCCAGCTTGAACAGCGTACCCAGGAGCTGCAGGCGCTAGCGGCCGAGCTGGCCCGTGCAAAAGCGGAAATGGAGCGGTTCGCCTATATCGTGTCGCACGATCTAAAAGAGCCGCTGCGCTCCATCACCGGCTTCTCCAGCTTGCTGGAGCGCAAGCTCGGGCAGGCGCTGGATGAGGACAGCCGGCAATACCTGCAATTTATTGTCGGCGGTGCCCGGCACCTGCAGGCCTTGATCGACGATCTGCTGGAATATTCCCGCGCCGGGGCCAAGCCGGAGCAGCCGCAGCCGGTCGCCCTGGAACAGCTGTTGGCGAAGGTGCTGACCCAGCTGGCGGTGGTGATCGCGGAAACCGGCGCTGCTGTAGTAGCCGAGCCGCTGCCGCTGGTTCGGGGCGACCCGCAGCGGCTGCTGCAACTGCTCCGGAATCTGCTCGATAATGCGCTGCGGTTCCGCGGCGAGGCGCCGCCGCGGGTCCGGGTCTGGGCCGAGGATGCCGGCACGCACTGGCGGCTGGCGGTTGCCGACAACGGTATCGGCATCGAGCCGCGGCAGCAGCAGCGGATCTTCGAGGTCTTCCAGCGCCTGCATGGCCCGGAAGCCTACCCGGGGACCGGCATTGGCCTGGCCATCTGCAAGCGCATCGTCGAGAGCCATGGCGGCCGGATCTGGGTCGAGTCGGTTCCGGGCCAGGGGGCGACCTTCTGGTTTACCCTGCCAAAGGAGCAGCAAGAAGCCGCAGCATCCTGAGCAGTCAGTGCCGACTTCCGATTGTCCAACTTCGGCCGCTATTTTCCCGCCCGCCACTTGAGTTTTCTACCGGCGCCCCTAGACGTTGACTACCGCCTTTCCCGCGGAACGGCGGCCAGCGGGAAGCTGTCGAACTCTTAGAGCAGCGTGTGCCAGCCCATTTAACTCCACGCTTGGCTGTCCCCATCTTCTGAGCAGGTGGGTTGAGCGCACGCTCCTGAACGATTTTCGCGCGGATGTTCGTCAACCCGAGAGCGACCGACTCTTAAATCGTTCCATGGCGCCGTCCAGGATGGGCGGCCGGACGCACGAGGGGTGCCTTATGACTCTCCACGGTAACAGCGATAGCGCACACCGTAAGTTTCTCGACTCCCTGACGACATTTACCAAGGAGCACCAGGCGCGGCATTGGGAGGGGCCCTTCAGTGCCTTCCTGGACGAGGTCGTGTCGCAGCGGCCCGGTGAGGTCAGCAGGACCAGCCACCAGTACCTGTGGGACATGCTGCGCTGGCGGCGGCAATGGGAAAGCCAGGATGCCGACGATGGCGAATTCCGGCTGTTCTCGCACGAACTGTTCGGCATGGAGGAGCCGCTGCGGCGGGTCATGGAGTACTTCAAGGCGGCCAGCGCCGGCTCTGAGGTCGGCCGCCGCCTGCTATTGCTGCTCGGCCCGCCGTCGGGTGGTAAGTCCAGCTTGGTGATTCTGCTCAAGCGTGGACTGGAGGAGTACAGCCATACCGAGGAGGGCGCGCTCTACGGTATCAAGGGCTGCCCATTGCACGAGTCGCCGCTGCACCTGATCCCGCATACCCTGCGGGCCGAATTCCGCGACACCTATGGCGTGGAGGTGGTAGGCGAGCTGTGCCCCTATTGCCAATCGCGGCTGGAGCATGAGTTCGACCGCGATTTCATGCAGATGCCGGTGGAGCGGATCTTCATCTCCGAGGCCGGCCGGGTCGGTGTCGGCACCTACGCACCGCATGATCCGACCACCGCCGACCTGGCCGACCTGATCGGCTCGGTGGATCTGTCTAAAGTCTCCCAGTACGGCGACGAGGGCGACCCGCGCGCCTGGAGCTGGTCCGGCGCGGTCTATGCCGCCTCGCGCGGGCTGCTGGAGATGATCGAGATCCTCAAGGTGAAGCGCGAGTTCCTCTACCTGCTGCTGACCCTGACGCAGGAGAAGAACGTCAAGGTCTCGCGCTTCCCGCTGATTTATCTGGACGAGACCATCCTGGCGCACACCAACCTGGCTGAGTTCCGCAAGTTCCTGCAGGAGAGCGAGAACGAGGCGCTGCTCGACCGCATGGTGATCGTGCAGGTGCCCTACACCTTGAATTACCGCGATGAGGCCAGGATTTACCGCAAGCTGATTGCGGCGGCGCCGACCTTCCGCGAGGTGCACCTCGATCCGCATGCGCTGGAAGTGGCGGCAGTGTTTGCCGTGCTGTCCCGGTTGAAGCCGTCCGAACGTGAGGATCTGGATCTGGCCAAGAAGGCGAAGCTCTATGCCAGGCAGGATGTGGAGGGCTTCACCGCCGCGGACGTCGAGCGGATTCGCACCGAGGCACCGGATGAGGGGCTGGCCGGCATCTCGCCGCGGTTCGTGGTCAACGCGCTCTCCAACGCCATCTCGGCCAGCGAGGCGAAGAGTCTGACCAGCATGCAGGTACTGCTGACCTTGAAGGATGCGATCGAGGCCGATGCCCGGATCGATCCGAAGCAGAAGCGCGCCTGGGTCGATTTCCTGGTGATGGTGCGCAAGGACTTCTACAACCACTGGGTCAAGGAAGACGTGCACAAGGCGCTGTTCGCCTCCTTCGAAGAGGAGGCGCAGGGGCTGCTCGACAAA
>DASULL010000204.1:0-6646 GCA_036278215.1 Gammaproteobacteria bacterium
TACTTCCTCGACAACGTCGCCGGCTGGATTCTGGAACTGGACCGCGGCCACGGCATTCCCTGGGAAGGCAACTACTCCTCCTGGCTGGAGCAGAAGGAAAAACGGCTGGCCCAGGAGCAGCGCCGAGAAGACGCCCACCGCAAGGCCATGCAGGCCGAGCTGGAATGGGTGCGGCAGAACCCGAAGGGCCGCCAAGCCAAGAGCAAGGCTCGCTTGGCCCGCTTCGAAGAACTGGCCAGCGCCGAGTTCCAGCAGCGCAACGAAACCCAGGAGCTGTACATTCCGCCTGGTCCGCGGCTCGGCAACGTGGTCATCGAAGCCAACGATGTGAAGAAGGCCTTCGGCGATAACCTGCTGTACGAAAACCTGAGCTTCAGTCTGCCGCCGGGCGGTATCGTCGGCATCATCGGCCCAAACGGCGCCGGCAAGTCGACCCTGTTCCGCATGATCACCGGCCAGGAGAAGCCCGACGCCGGCGAGATCCGCATCGGCGAGACGGTGCAGTTGTCGTACGTCGATCAGTCACGGGATGCACTGGACGGCAGCAAGACGGTGTTCGAAGAGATCACCGACGGCCTCGACATGGTCACTGTCGGCAAGTGGGAAATGCCGTCGCGCGCCTATGTCGGCCGCTTCAACTTCAAGGGCTCCGACCAGCAGAAGCGGGTCGGCGAACTCTCCGGCGGTGAGCGCAACCGAGTACATCTGGCCAAGCTGTTGAAGAGCGGCGGCAACGTCTTGTTGCTGGACGAGCCGACCAACGACCTCGACGTGGAAACGCTACGGGCTCTGGAAGAAGCACTGCTGGCCTTCCCCGGCTGCGCGGTGGTGATTTCTCACGATCGCTGGTTCCTGGACCGCCTGGCCACCCACATCCTCGCCTTCGAAGGCGATTCGCAGGTGGTCTGGTTCGAAGGCAACTACCAGGAGTACGAGGCCGACCGTAAGCGCCGCCTTGGTGTGGATGCGGATACGCCGCAGCGGATCAAGTACAGACGGCTAGCCAGTTAATTCCGGATCGACAGCCTGCGCCAGCGTGGTTCCCGGCCAAGCTGGCGCAGCGGCGGCGACCCATTCGGAATGCTTGCTGGCGTACATGCGGGCATCGGCTCGGCGCAGCAGCTGGACCGGGTCGTCGCCGTCTTCCGGAAAGACGGCGACGCCAATGCTGGCAGTCAGGGCAAACTGGTAATCGCCGACCTCGAACGGCTCGATGAAACAGTCCCGCAACTCGCCGATCACCCGTTCAGCGTCTGTCCTGCCGCTCAGCCCCTCCAACACCACCACGAACTCGTCGCCCGATAACCGGGCAACGGTGTCCTGCACCCGCACTACTGTCGACAAACGCTGACCCACCAGCTGCAACAGCCGGTCGCCGGCATCGTGGCCGGCGCTGTCGTTGACCGCCTTGAAGCCGTCCAGATCGACGAAGCACAGTGCCACCCCCAGCGAGTTCCGCCGCGCCCGCAGCAGCGCACATTGCAGGCGCTCTTTGAAGAGATTGCGATTCGGCAGGCCGGTGAGGCTGTCGTAATTGGCCAGTTGGTACAGTCGCAGCTCGGCGGTACGGCGCGCCCGCTCGCGGTGTATGCGGCTGCGGCCGTAGCGTAGCGCCATCACCAGCCCTGCCGCCGCGGCCACCAGGAAAGCTGTCGCTACAGTCGGTCGGATGACGCTCCAGTCAAGCCGGCGGTAGCTGTTCAGCACGAGTGCTTGGCCACCTTCGCCGATCACGGTGCTGAAATGCAGTGCCGGGAACAGCAAAGTACCTGTCGCCCCGCGCCGCTCACGAGAGCGCAGCCAGGCTGTTTCGGTGGCGCCGACGGGATGAAACATCATCGTCATGCCCAGCGGCAGCTCGTCGACCGCCGGCAGCAGCGCCGCCACCGTCACTTCCAGCAACAACCACAGCTGCGCTGTTTCCGGCAGCTGCAGCGGCTGCAGTAGCAGGTAGGCATCCTCGTCGCCGATCCGGCCCTGCAGGCCGACGGCGACAGCCCCGTCCCTGCGTCTGGCGGCAGCGGCAGCCTCCCGCAGCGTGGCAACGGCTTGAGGATTCATGGCCGCAGCCCGCCCACCGACCAGCGGCACCAGCTCGGGCAGCTCATCTTGCCCTGCCGACAGCAGCAGTGCGGCCCGATGGATATGGGGATGGCCGTCGAGCAGGCGCTCAGCGTAGCGCTGCAGGTCAGCAAGGTTGCGGTTTTCGCCGCTGGCCTGGACAAACGCCACCAAAGCGGACAGCACCTGCTCGTTCGCGTTCAGAGCTAATTCCAGCTGGCGGCGGATGGCGCCGGTCTCGGCAATAAAGGCGTCTTCCGCCTGCCGGATTTGGCCCGAGAAAGTCAGCGCGCCGGTGACCAGCACGATAACTGCCCACACCGCCAAGCTTCCGCCAAGCCAAAATATTGCAAGCGTTCGGGCATCCGCGCCGACATCAGGTTGAGCTTCCATGCACCGGTGCCTTTGCTTGTTATAAGTGTATGCTCGGAGGTATCGCAAAACATTGCGAGTAAGGCCACAGGCTAGGCGGCTTTAGCCGAGAAAGCGCAGCTTAGATGCGCTAAATGGGCGCTTTATTCGCTGCGCTCACTCCTGCGGGCGTTCAGCTTACGGGCTGTGAGGCCAAAGCCAACACCGCCTGGCCGAGCACAGCAGGTTTGCAACACCCTCCCCGGAAAGCGCCACCGGCACTGCACGGTAACGCGGCACGGCATGAAGATCGCGCCGGAATTCCGCGGAAAAGGCTGATCGGATCGACGCTTATCTTAGATCAAACCGACACCCTGTCCAGCCGGGACCGGCACCAGGCTCTAGTGCCCTTCCGAGGTACACTCGATCTTGCTATGGTTGCTGGCTTGCGCCAGTGCGCTTACCAATTCCACTCTGCACCACACCAGATCATGCTCACACAAAGCAACAGCGTTAGAAACCGTACGGCCATCCTGCTCATCCATTGCCACGACCGCCGTGGCCTGGTTTCGGCAATTACCGATTTCATCTTCCGTAACGACGGTAATATCGTTTATCTCGACCAGCACGTCGACGCCCAGAAAGAGGTGTTTTTCATGCGGGTCGAATGGGAGCTGGACGGTTTCGCCATTCCCGCCGAGCAGATTGCCTCCCGCTTCAAAGAGGCCCTGGCCGACCGCTTCGAAATGAACTGGGCGCTGCATTTCTCCGACGAAGTGCCGCGCATGGCGCTGTTCGTCTCGCGCCTGTCGCACTGCCTGTTCGACATTCTGGCGCGCTGGCAGTCGGGCGAGTGGCAGGTCGAGGTGCCGCTGATCATCAGCAATCACGAGGATCTGCGCCCGGTAGCCGAGCGCTTCGGGATCCCCTACTACTGCCTGCCGATCACGCCCGAAAACAAGCTGGAGCAGGAAGCTCGCCAGATCGCCCTGCTGCAGGAACACCGGGTCGACTTCGTCGTGCTCGCCCGCTACATGCAGATTCTTTCGCCGGGCTTTATTGATCGCTATCCGGAGCGGATCATCAACATTCACCACTCCTTCCTGCCCGCCTTCGCCGGCGCCAAGCCGTATCACGCAGCGCACGAGCGGGGCGTGAAGATCATCGGCGCGACCAGCCATTACGTCACCAGCGAACTGGACGCCGGCCCGATCATTGCCCAGGACGTGACCGAGGTGACTCACCGCGATTCGGTGGACGATCTGGTGCGCAAGGGGCGCGATCTGGAAAAACTGGTGCTAGCACGGGCGGTCTGGAATCACATGCAGCGCAAGGTGCTCTGCTACGACAACCGGACGGTAATCTTCGACTAGGCCGGGCGATTGTCCAGGGCGGCGAGCGCTTAGCCTGCTCGCCGCCACTTGCTGCCCCGGCAACTCAGACTTGCCCGTACTTGATTTGCCGGGGCAGCGTCGTCAAATCCGCGGGATGGACATCATCCGCATCATCTGCGCCATCATCCTGCCGCCGCTCGGCGTGTTTCTGCAGGTCGGCATCGGCTTTCACTTCTGGCTCAACATCCTGCTGACCTTGCTCGGCTACATCCCCGGCATCATCCATGCTCTTTGGGTGATCCTGAAGAAATAGCCGCGAGCGGGGCTGTCAGGCGAAAATCTCCCGGTAACCGACATAGACCGAGGCAATCAGCACCGGACCGGCCACCAGAAAGCCGAGCCCGAAGGGAATCGCGGCGATGAAGCAGATGACGAAGGCAACCACGCCGTAAATCAAAAACGGGACGATATTCTTCAGACAACCGGCGAAGCTGCGCCTCATCGCCTCGAGCGGCTCCAGCTCATTGAACAGCACCAGCGCCGGCGCGAACCAGATCGCCATCAGCAGAGGGATGGACAGCGCGGCAACCACCAGCATCATGACGACTATGCCGCGGGTCAACCCCATTCCCCCGTGGCCGCCGCTCACCATCATGTCGCCACCGGCCAGCAAAGCGGCCAGGCCGCCGCCGATCAGGCTGATGATGAAAGTACCAACCAGATAGACCACTCCGACGATGACAAGCTGGGCGGTACGGTTCTTGAAACCGGCGAACAGGTCGGTGATCTCTGCGGCCTCGCCTCGATCCTGCCGCCGGCAGGCCAGCATGAGCCCGCCCATGAAGATCGGCATGGCAACGCTGGCTGCGATAAAGCCGATGAAGCGTATGTAGGTCGCAACGATATAAAGCACGCCGAGGATGATCACCATGGCGATCCAGGCCCCCGGCGCACGCTTGAAGTAATCGAACCCTTCCGCAATCCAGCCCCAGCCGCGGTCGGCGCCCAGTGCGCGGGCCGCCTGCGCGTGATGATTATCGATCGCCATATTTCCTGCCGCTCCGTTGTCGTTGTTGTATTCGTGGCGGCGTTCACGGCGGCCAGCCACTTCAGCTGGCTGTAAGCATAAGCTGACCCACCTCGGGCCGCACCTGAAAATCGCTACGGTGAAGCCAAGATGCTGTCTCGGTGGGCTCTTAGCCGGTAGGCCGACTGATCTGGCATAATCGGTCGTTTCTGTGCAACCCAACGTAAAGACCCATGACGCGCACGCTCCTTGTCACCAACGCCCTGCCCTATGCCAATGGCCCCATCCACCTGGGCCACCTGCTTGGCTATGTCCAAGCCGATATCTGGGTGCGCTTCCAACGCATGCGCGGCAACGTCTGCCATTACGTCTGTGCCGACGATGCCCACGGCACGCCGATCATGCTCAAGGCGCAGGCGGAAGGGATCACACCGGAGCAGCTGATCGAGCGTATCGGCCACGAGCACCGCGCCGACTTCGCCGACTTTCTGGTGGACTTCGACAACTACTACTCCACCCACTCGCCTGAGAACCGCGAGTTTGCCGAGCTGATTTACACGCGGCTGCGCGACAAGGGCCACATCGTCTCGCGGCCGGTCATGCAGATGTTCGATCCGCAGGCCAACATGTTCCTGCCGGACCGCTACATCAAGGGCACCTGTCCGCAGTGCAAGACGCCGGATCAGTACGGCGACAACTGCGAAGCCTGTGGCATGACCTACACCCCGGCGGAGCTGCTGAATCCGGTGTCGGTGGTCTCCGGCGCGACGCCGGTGGAAAAGGAATCGCTGCAGTATTTCTTCAAGCTGTCCGACTTCGAACCCTGGCTGCGGCAGTGGGTCAGCGCCGAGCACATGGAGGCCGAGGTGGCCAACAAGGTGCAGGAGTGGTTCGAAGACGGTCTGCGCGATTGGGACATCTCGCGCGATGCGCCCTACTTCGGCTTCGAGATTCCGGACGTCCCCGGCAAGTACTTCTACGTTTGGCTGGATGCACCGATCGGCTACATGGCCTCGTTCAAGAACTTCTGCGCCCGCGAAGGCATCGATTTCGACGCCTTCTGGCAGCGCGAGTCCAAAGCCGAGTTGGTGCACTTCATCGGCAAGGACATCATCCGCTTCCATTGCCTGTTCTGGCCGGCGATGCTGCATGGCGCCGATTACCGCACGCCCAGTTGGGTCAGCGTCAACGGTTTCCTCACCGTGAACGGTCAGAAGATGTCGAAGTCGCGCGGTACCTTCATCATGGCGCGCACCTATCTCGACCATCTCAACCCCGAGTATCTGCGCTATTACTTCGCCGCCAAGCTGAGCGGCGGCGTCGATGACCTGGACCTCAATCTGGACGACTTCAGCCAGCGAGTGAATGCCGACCTGGTCGGCAAGCTGGTCAACATCGCCAGCCGCTGCGCCGGTTTCATCAACAAGCGTTTCGATGGCCGCTTGAGCGCCCAGCTGGCGGCGCCGGAGCTGTTCCGTGAGTTCACTGCCGCCGCCGAGCAGCTCGCCGAACTGTACGAGCAGCGCGAATACTCGCGGGCGATCCGCCGTATCATGGAACTGGCCGACAAGGCCAATCAGTACATCGACGAAGCCAAGCCTTGGGTGGTCGCCAAGCAGGAAGGCCAGGATGCCGAGCTGCAGGCCATCTGCAGCATGGGGCTGAACCTGTTCCGCGTGCTGCTGGCTTATCTGAAGCCGGTGGTGCCGCGGCTGGCGCAGCAGAGCGAAGAATTCCTCAACATCGCCCCGCTCACTTGGGCCGACATCGCCGAGCCGCTGCTCGGCCACAGCATCAAGCCGTTCAAGCCGCTGCTGACCCGGGTCGAACCGGCGGCGGTCGAAGCCATGGTCGAGGCGTCCAAAGACACTAT
>DASULL010000205.1:0-3192 GCA_036278215.1 Gammaproteobacteria bacterium
ACTGCTCGCGCATCAGCCGAGCCACGGTGTCCTGCAGCATGCGCTGCTCGTCAGTCAGTCTGAAATCCATGGTTCGGCCTCCTAGAGTCCGAGGATCATCTTGGCGATGATGTTCTTTTGAATCTCGTTAGAGCCGCCGTAGATGGTGATCTTGCGGCGGTTGAAGTAGTGCGCGGCCAGCGCCGAGGCGTATTCCGGACCAACCGGCTCGCCGTCGTAGTCGGCATCCATCGCTTCCGGAATGAACGGCAGCGCGTACGGACCGACCGCCCGCCGCAGCAGATCGGTGATCTCCTGGCGGATCTCGGTGCCCTTAATCTTGAGCATGGAGCTTTCCGCACCAGGCACGCCGCCTTTTTCGGCCGCGGCGACTACTCGGAGGTTGGTCAGCTCCAGGGCCATCAGCTCAATCTCGACCGCGGCAATGCGCGAGCGGAGCAGCGGGTCGTCGATCAGCGGACGGCCGTCCTTCAACTGCCGGCTGGCGACGTCCTTGAGGTAGCGCAGCGCCTGCTTGGCGGTGCCCACGCCGGCGATGCCGGTGCGCTCATAGGTCAGCAGGTACTTGGCGCAGGTCCAGCCCTTGTTCTCCTCGCCGACCAAGTTCTGCACCGGAACTTTGACGTTGTCGAAGAAAACCTCGTTGACCTCGTGCTCACCATCCAGGGTGATGATCGGCCGCACCGTGATGCCCGGGGTGTTCATGTCGATCAACAGGAAGGAAATGCCCTCCTGCTGCTTCACCTCGGTGTTGGTGCGCACCAGGCAGAAGATCATGTTGGCGTACTGGCCTAGGGTGGTCCAGGTCTTCTGGCCGTTGACGATGTAATGATCGCCTTCGCGTACCGCCCGGGTCTTCAGCGAGGCCAGGTCCGAGCCGGCGCCCGGCTCGGAGTAGCCCTGGCACCACCAGTCCTCGCTGTTGAGGATGCGCGGCAGATAGTACTGCTTCTGCTCCTCGGTACCGAAGCGAATGATGACCGGCGCCACCATGCTCAGACCGAACGGGATGGTGGGCGGCGCACCGGCAGCGGCGGCTTCTTCTTCCCAGATGTGCCGCTGGATCGGGCTCCAGCCGGTGCCGCCGTACTCTACCGGCCAGTGCTGGGCGAGCCAGCCTTTTTCATTGAGAATTTTCTGCCAACGGACGATGTCGTCTTTCGGAATCCGCTTGTCGGCTTTCACCTTGGCCGAGATGTCGGCCGGCAATTTCTCCTGCAGAAACTGCCGCACCTCTTCTCGAAAGGCCTGCTCTTCAGGGCTGTAGTGCAGTTCCATGAAATAAACCTCGCGTAACGGCGCTTAGACCACTTCGAACAGACCGGCAGCACCCTGGCCGCCGCCAATGCACATGGTCACCACCACGTACTTGGCGCCACGGCGCTTGCCCTCGATCAGGGCATGGCCGGTGAGGCGGGAACCGCTGACTCCGTAAGGATGACCGACCGAGATGGAGCCGCCGTTGACGTTGAGCTTCTCCATCGGAATGCCCAGCTTGTCGCGGCAGTAGAGCACCTGCGACGCGAACGCTTCGTTCAGCTCCCACAGGTCGATGTCGTCCATCTTCAGACCGTTGCGCTCCAGCAGCCGCGGGATCGCATACACCGGGCCGATCCCCATCTCGTCCGGCTCGCAGCCGGCCACCGCAAAGCCGCGGAAGATGCCCATCGGCTCGATGTTGTTTTTTTCGGCGAACTTGGAGTCCATGACCACGCAGACGGAGGCGCCATCGGACAACTGGCTGGCGTTGCCGGCAGTGATGAACCACTCCGGACCGCGCACTGGCTGCAGCTTGGCCAGGCCTTCCAGCGTGGTGTCGGGGCGGTTGCACTCGTCCCGGTCGATGGTGACTTCCTTGTAGCTGACTTCGCCGGTTTCCCGATCCTGCAGCATCATGGTTGTGGTGTACGGCACGATCTCGTCGTCGAACTTGCCCTCGCGCTGCGCGGCGGCAGTGCGCTGCTGGCTGATCAGGGCGTATTCGTCCTGCGCTTCGCGGCTGATGCCATAACGCTTGGCGACGATGTCGGCGGTCTCGATCATGGCCATGTACAGCGCTGGCTTGTGCTCCATCAGCCAGTCGTTGCTGCCGCGGTACATGTTGAGCTTGTCGTTCTGCACCAGGCTGATCGACTCAACGCCGCCGGCCACCATCGCTGGTACTTTCTCGGACACAATCCGCTGCGCGGCCAGCGCGATCGACTGCAGGCCGGAGGAGCAGAAGCGGTTGATCGACAGGCCGGCCGTGGTGATCGGCAGACCAGCGCGGATGGCCGCCAGACGGGCCATGTTCTTGCCCTGGGCGCCCTCGTGGAAAGTCGCGCCGAGGATGACGTCCTCGATCACGGCCGGATCGATGCCGGCACGCTGCACAGCATGCTGAATCACATGGCCGGCCAGATCGACACTGTGGGCGTTGTTCAGCGAGCCACGGTAAGACTTGCCCAGCCCGGTGCGAGCGGTGGAAACGATGACTGCTTCAGACATAGCGATGCTCCGTTGCGTAAGTGGAGGCAGCCTTAGAGGCTGCCGAATCCCTTGCCTTCACTGACGAGCCGCTCCAGCAGTGCTGCCGGCTCCCACTGCTTGCCACCAAGGCGCTGCTGATAGCCCCTGATGGCGTCGAGGATGGTCTTCAAGCCGACCTGGTCGGCCCAGAACATCGGGCCACCGCGGTAAACGGGGAAGCCGTAGCCATAGATCCAGACGATATCGATATCGAGCGAGCGGCTGGCAATGCCCTCTTCCAGGATCTTTGCGCCCTCGTTGATCATCACGTACATGCAGCGCTCGAGGATTTCCTGATCGCTGATCTCTCGCGGGGTGATGCCCTGCTCCTGGCGGAACTCGGCGATCAGACGGTCCACTTCTGGATCCGGCACCGGGGTGCGGCTACCCGCCTCGTACTTGTAGACACCGGCGTTAGTCTTCTGCCCCAGGCGGCCCTGCTCGGCCAGCTTGTCCATCCAGCTAGCCGGCACGTCCTCGCCCGCCTTGCGGCGCTCTTCGCGGATGCGGTAGCCGACGTCGATGCCAGCCAAGTCGGACATGGCGAACTGCCCCATGGGGAAGCCCAGGTCAGTCAGCACCTTATCTACTTGCGCCGGGCTGGCGCCCTCGTTCACCAGGGCGATCGCCTCGGCGCCGCGCTGGTGCAGCATGCGGTTGCCGACGAAGCCGTAGCAGTTGCCG
>DASULL010000206.1:0-10260 GCA_036278215.1 Gammaproteobacteria bacterium
CCTGGACTGACACGATGCGCGAGGAAATCGAGACGCGCTTCGGCATAGATGCCGTGGACATTTACGGCCTGTCCGAAATCATGGGGCCCGGCGTGGCGCAGGAGTGCGTCGAGACCAAGGACGGACTCACCCTGTGGGAGGATATTTTCTATCCGGAGATCATTGATCCGGAAACGGGCGAGGTGTTGCCGGACGGGGAGGAGGGGGAGTTGGTGCTCACCAGTCTGGTTAAGGAGGCCATGCCCATCATTCGCTACCGCACCCGCGACCGCACCCGCCTGCTGCCGCCTACGGCCCGTAGCATGCGCCGCTTGGCGCGCATCACCGGGCGCACCGACGACATGCTGATCATCCGCGGCGTCAATGTGTTCCCGACCCAGATCGAAGAGCAGGTCTGCAGGCATGGCCGCCTGTCACCCCATTTCCAGTTGGTGGTCACCCAGCGAGGGCATTTGGATGACCTGATCGTGCTGGTCGAACCCAGGCCAGAGTTGGCGCCGTTTTCGGAGAACGATCGCGAGCTGGTGGCCCGTGAGCTGGCGCATCAGATCAAGGCCTACGTCGGCGTCAGTCCGCTGGTGCATGTGCTTGATGTGGGTGGTGTCGAGCGTTCGCAGGGCAAGGCGAAGCGGGTAGTTGATCAGCGCCATTTGGTTTGAGCAAAAGGGGCCGGCTTGGTACCGCAGAGAAGGGCGGCGTCTGCGATAATCACGCGCCGACGTTCCCTGAGTAGCGAAGCGAGAATGCAAATTAGTCCTGCGGTTGCCAAGCTGGTCGATGATTTCCGGGCCCAAAGACCCATTCGCGCCGGGTCTTTGATCATCACCGTGTACGGCGATGCCATTGCGCCGCGCGGTGGTACCGTCTGGCTGGGCAGTCTGATCAATCTGCTCGAGCCGTTGGGGCTGAATCAGCGGCTGGTGCGCACGTCGGTACATCGTTTGTCCAATGAGGACTGGCTGACCTCGTCCCGCCTGGGGCGGCGCAGCTATTACAGCCTGACCGAACGGGGTTGGCGCCGCTTCCGGCGCGCCTATCAGCGGATCTATGCAGAGGCTGGGCCGGAGTGGGATGGGCAGTGGACTCTGGTCATGCTGTCTGAGGTGCCTGCCGCGCAGCGGGATGCGTTGCGCAAGGAGTTGGCCACGCTTGGCTTCGGTCTGCTGGCGACCGGCGTGATGATCCACCCGTCCGCCCCCACCGATGCGCTGACTTCGGCTTTGCACGACGAAGGTGTGGGCGAGAGCGCTGTCGTGCTGAGCGCCCGGCATGAGGGACTGGAGGTTCCGTTGGCGCTAAGCCGACTGGTGAGGGATTGCTGGAATCTCGACCGGCTGAGCGAGGATTATGCGCGTTTTCTCGATCTCTTCCGGCCAGTCTGGCAGGCGTTGGAGACGGAGCCAAGCCTCGACCCGCAGGAGTGCTTCCTGGTGCGTACGCTGCTGATCCACGAGATCCGTCGGCTGCTGCTGCGCGATCCGCAACTGCCGGATGAGGTGCTGCCAGCCAACTGGAATGGCGCGGCGGCGCGCCGCCTGTGCCGCAACCTGTATCGCCTGGTCTGGCAGCAGGCAGAGCAATATCTTAGTCGGATGCTGGAGACGGCCGAGGGGCCGCTGCCGGATCCGGCTCCCTTCTTCTACAAGCGCTTCGGGGGCTTGTAGCTTCCTAAAGCCCCTTGGAACGGTTGCGTGGCGCTCTCCCTTCTTGGGTATGGGCAGAGGTGCGGGGCGCGGTATCACGGTGATTTGGCCCGTCCGGCCGTCTTTCCTGCCCCGGTAAGCCTCCAGTGTTCTGTCACGCATATCGATTGCTTTTCGAATACCTCGTCACAGGATGGGTGGCTTTTGCGCCAAGATGAGGGCGCGGCTGCGCCTCTTGCTCGGCTTTTTTCTGTTATTCATCCATGCTTTTTTCGCGTAATTCATTGATATTAAGTTGATTTTGTTTTATGTCTCGGCTTGCCCTTGTTGATTAGTGAAGCGATACATATACTGCCTTTGTATGTGAGTATTGTGTATCACGTTTAACGGCCTGGTTTGCCGCTAGCGTGAGCGTGCTGAAGGAGGGGGCATGTATAGCCAGCTCGTTGACACGGGGGTCAGCCGGGTAGCGTCGCCGGACGAGATGTCGCTGCTGGAGCGGAGGTTTCAGGAGCGGATTGATCGTGGGGTCACCATAGAGCCGCGCGACTGGATGCCGGACAACTATCGCAAGACCCTGATCCGGCAGATCTCGCAGCATGCGCACTCGGAAATCGTCGGGATGTTGCCGGAAGGCAACTGGTTGACGCGAGCGCCCAGCTTGCGTCGCAAGCTGATTCTGTTGGCCAAGGTGCAGGATGAGGCCGGGCATGGCATGTATCTCTACAGCGCCGCCGAAACGCTGGGTGCCAGCCGCCAGGAGTTGATCGACGCTCTGCACGCCGGCAAGGCCAAGTATTCCAGCATCTTCAACTATCCGACCCTAACCTGGGCGGACGTCGGCGCCATCGGCTGGCTGGTCGATGGCGCTGCCATCATCAACCAGATTCCCTTGTGCCGCTGCTCCTACGGCCCTTATGCCCGCGCCATGGTGCGGGTGTGCAAGGAGGAGAGTTTTCACCAGCGCCAGGGCTACGAAATCATGGTCGAGCTTTGCCGTGGCACCGAAGAGCAGAAGCGCATGGCGCAGGATGCGCTCAACCGCTGGTGGTGGCCGGCGGTGATGATGTTTGGCCCGCCCGATACCGAGTCGGTGCATAGCCAGCAGTCGATGCAGTGGAAGATCAAGCTGCACAGCAACGATGAGCTGCGGCAGCGCTTCATCGATCAGACCGTGCCGCAGGCTGAGTATCTGGGCCTGAAGATCCCGGACCCGGACCTGCGCTGGAACGAAACAACCGGACACTACGAGATTGGCCCGATCGACTGGGATGAGTTCTGGCAGGTCATCCAGGGCAACGGGCCGTGTAATCGGGAGCGGCTGAACGCACGGCGCAGTGCTTATGAGAATGGGCGCTGGGTGCGCGAGGCGGCCCAGGCACATGCCGAGAAAAGAGCGGGACGGTCGGGCCAGGCAGCCTGAGTGCCGCAGCTGCTGGGAGGATGGTGAGACGCTATGGAACGGGACTGGCCGCTTTGGGAAGTGTTCATCCGCAGCAAGCACGGGCTTGCCCATAAGCATGTTGGCAGCGTTCATGCCACCGATGCGCGCATGGCCATCGATAATGCCCGGGACGTGTACACCCGGCGCAACGAGGGCGCCAGCATCTGGGTGGTGCGGGCGGCGGATATCGTCGCCACCGCGCCGGGTGATAAGGAGATCCTGTTCGACCCGAGCGAAGACAAGATCTACCGGCATCCAACCTTCTATCACGTGCCGGAAGGCGTGGAGAACCTCTGAGAAGAGCGGGCGGAGGTGGTGCCATGACGATAAACAAGCAGCAATACCGTTACTTACTGCGCCTGGGCGATAACGCGCTGGTTCTGGGGCAGCGCCTGTGCGAGTGGATCGGCCATGCTCCCGTGCTGGAGGAGGAGCTGGCCACTGCCAACGTGGCGCTGGACCTGATTGGGCAGGCCACCGCCTGGCTGGAACTGGCGGCGGCGCGGCGCGGCGATGGCGTCGATGCCGACCGCCTGGCCTTTCATCGGGACGTGATGGACTTCCAGAACGTGCTGCTGGTGGAGCAGCCGAACGGCGATTACGCCCACACCATCGCCCGTCAATTCTTCTTCGACGCCTTTCACTATCCGCTGCTCGAACAGTTGGCGTGCTCGCAGGATGAGCAGGTGGCCGGTATCGCGGCGAAAGCGGTCAAGGAGGCCCGCTATCACCTGCGCCGTAGCGGCGAGTGGGTGATCCGGCTAGGCGACGGCACCGAGGAAAGCCACCAGCGCATGCAGCAGGCCGTTGATGCGTTGTGGATGTATACCGGCGAAATGCTCGCGGCTGACGAGCTGGATCAGGCCATGTTGGCGCAGGGCCTGGGCGCGGACTTGGCGCAAGCGGCCAAGGCCTGGCAGGGCTATGTCGATGAAGTCCTGGCGGAAGCGACCTTGACCCGCCCCAGTCAGAAATGGATGCAGCAGGGCGGTAAGCAGGGGCGCCACAGCGAGCATCTTGGCTACCTGCTGGCCGAGATGCAGTTCTTGCCAAGGGCGTATCCGGATGCGCGCTGGTAGTCAGGCAAGCGAGCGCCGACCCAGCGTGGAGCTGATCCGCCAGTGGCTGGAGTCTGTCGCCGATCCGGAGATTCCGGTGCTGACCATTGGCGACCTGGGCGTGCTGCAGGATGTGCGCTGGGAGGATGACCGGCTGGTCGTGACGATTACCCCGACCTACAGCGGCTGCCCGGCTATGCAGACTATCCGTACCGACATCGTCGCTACCCTGCGGGCACGCGGCGTCGAGCCGGTGCAGGTGCTGGAGCGGCATGCGCCGGCCTGGACCACGGACTGGATGAGCGACGAGGGCAAGCGCAAGCTGCGCGAATACGGTATCGCGCCGCCGGAAGGGCGGCCGGCCAGCAGAGCGGTTCTGTTCGGCGCACCGGCGCAGCCGGCCTGCCCACGCTGCGGCTCCCGCGAGAGCGAGCAGCTGAGCGAATTCGGCTCGACCGCCTGCAAAGCGCACTACCGCTGCAAGTCCTGCTTGGAGCCGTTCGATTACTTCAAGTGCATTTGAGCGGCCGATGGAGCAAGCGCCAGATTGAGGAAGCACGATGTCCAGGTTCTATAAGCTTGCGGTGGCAGACATTCGCCCGGAAACGCGGGACACCATTTCCATTGCCTTCGAGGTGGCGGAGGAGTTCCGAGAGCTTTTCATGAACTTCCGGGCTGGGCAGCATCTGGCTTTGCGCGCGCGCCTCGAGGGCGAGGAGCTGGTGCGGACCTATTCGATCTGCTGTACGCCGCAGGAGCAGGAGCTGCGGGTGGCGGTTAAGGCGCAGCCATACGGGCGCTTTTCCACCTATGCCAATACCCGGCTCAAGGTCGGAGATATCGTCGAGGTCATGCCGCCGGCGGGTCACTTCAGCGTGCCCTTCGACCCGGCGCACCGCAAGCACTACCTCGCCTTCGCTGCCGGCAGCGGGATCACGCCTATCATTGCCTTGATCAAGACCGCGCTGCAGACCGAGCCGGACAGCCGAGTCACCTTGGTGTACGGCAACCGCTCCACCCAGAGCATGATCTTCCGCGAGCAGTTGGAGGACCTGAAGAACAGCTATCTGGGCCGCTTCAATCTGGTGCCGGTGATGAGCCGGGAGCAGACCGACATCGAGCTCTTCCATGGCCGCATCGATCAAGCCAAGTGCCGGGCGCTGTTCGAGCGCTGGGTCAATATCAATAGTGTGGATGAGTGCTTCATCTGCGGCCCGGAGGAGATGATGCAGGAGGTGACGCAGGCATTGGCCGCGCATGGCGTCGACCGGTCGCGCATTCACTTCGAGCTGTTCACCACGCCGGGCGAGGTGAAGCAGCGTCAGGCGCAGCGCCAGCGCGAGGCCGCCGGCCGCGACCGGGCAGTTTCGCAGATCACGGTGCGCATCGATGGCCAGCAGGTCGATTTCGAGTTGGCTCAGAACGAAGCGTCCATCCTGGAAGGCGGGCTGGCGGCTGGCCTGGAGCTGCCCTTCTCCTGTAAAGGCGGCGTCTGCTCCACCTGCCGGGCCAAGGTGGTGGTTGGCGAAGTCGAGATGGACGTGAACTACGCCCTCGAAGACTACGAGCTCGAGGCCGGCTATGTGCTCACTTGCCAGAGTTATCCGCTGACAGAGCGAGTGGTCCTGGACTACGACGAATGACAGCCTTGCGTGCCGAGCCGGGCTGCCGCGAGAGGCTGGCGACAAAATTCGATTCGTGTTGTTAGACGAGCGGGGTGGCAGAAGGAGATCGAACGGGGGTTAGGTAACCACAACGGCGAGGCCGCCAGCCTCGCGGAAGGCAGGTAACGCTGCCGCAGTGCATACGAGATCAGCATGAAGTCTCGATGCCTAAGGAGGAGGGGATATACATGTTGAAGAAGTTAGCTGCTTCAGTGCTGCTGGGGAGTCTGGTCAGCGCGCCCGCCGTGGCCGCCGACAAGGAGCCGATTCGTATTGGTACCTTTGTTTCTGCAACCGGGCCGGCGTCCTTTCTAGGGGATCCGCAAGCTAAGACGCTGCAGTTATTCATCGAGCAGATCAACCAGAAAGGCGGCGTGCTCGGGCGGCCGCTGCAGTTGATCCACTACGACGACCAAGGCCAGGCTGAACAGGCCCGCACCCTGGCGCGACGCCTGATCGCGCAGGACAAGGCGGACGTGCTGATCGCCGGGTCGACCACCGGCGCCATCATGGCGGCCGTACCCTTGATCGAGCGCACGGAGATTCCGCTGATTACCATGGCGGGCGCCGTGGTCGTGGTGGAGCCGGTCAAGAAGTGGGTGTTCAAGACTCCGGAAACCGACCGCATGGCCGCAGAGAAGATCTTTGCCGACATGAAGCGGCGCGGGATCAGCAAAATCGGCCTGATCTCCGGCACCGGCGGCTTCGGCGCTTCCGGCCGCAAGGAATCGTTGGCGGTGGTGGGTAACTATGGCATAGAAGTCGTGGCCGATGAGACCTATGCGCCCAGCGATACGGATATGTCGGCGCAGCTCACCCGGATCCGCAACACCCCAGGCGTGCAAGCGATACTCAACTTCGACTTCGGGCAGGCGCCGGCCATCGTCACCCGCAACTATGCCAGCCTTGGCATCAAGCAACCCTTGTACCAGTCGCATGGCGTAGCTTCGAACGCCTTCCTCGAGCTGGCCGGCTCAGCTGCTGAAGGTGTCCGCTTGCCGGTCTCGCCCATTCTCGTCGCCAAGCTCCTGCCCGAAAACGACCGTCAGAAAGGGCCGGCCATGGCTTACGGCGAAGCCTATGAGAAGCGCTTTGGCGAGTGGCCTTCCGCCTTTGGCGCCTATGCCTATGACGCACTCATGCTGATGACCGACGCTATCGAGCGCGCTGGCAGCCTCGATAGGGTCAAAATCCGGGATGCCATCGAAGCGACCAAGAATTTCCACGGCGCGACGGGGAATTTCAACATGAGCCCGGAAGATCACATGGGGTTAAGCCTGGAGTCGAGTTTCCGCATGGTCGAGGTGCGCAACGGCACTTGGAAGCTGCTCGAAGACTAAGCGCAGCGGTCAGGCCGCCAAGCCCGCATCGGCGGGCTTGGCGCTGCCATGAGGTAACGCAGCATGTTTGCCGAGTTCCTTCAGTATCTGGTGACCGGCGTGACGATAGGGGCCATCTACGCGTTGGTGGCCCTGGGCTTCAGCATCATCTTCAATGCCAGTCACGTCATCAATTTCGCGCAGGGCGAGTTCGTCATGCTTGGCGGCATGTCGGCCGTGTTTCTGCTGGCATCGGGTATTCCGCTGCCTGCGGCAGTGCTGCTCGCCGTGCTCTGCGGAGCCGTGCTCGGGATTGCGCTGTATAAGTTGGGAATCGCCCCGGCGCGGCACTCCGACCCGATCCCCCTCATTATCATCACTATAGGGGCGGGTCTGGCGCTGCGTGGTATCGCTCAGATCGTCTGGGGCAAAGGCTTTCATTCCTTGCCGGCATTCAGCGGCAATGAGCCGATAGGCCTGCTGGGGGCGGTGATCATGCCGCAAAGCCTATGGGTAGTCGGCACCACTTGCGTGGTGGTGGCCCTGCTTGCCTACTTCTTCAATCGTACCCGGCTGGGGAAGGCCATTCTGGCGACTTCTTACAACCGCGACGCGGCGCAGCTGATGGGCATTAACACCGACATGATCATGATCGTGAGTTTCGCGCTAGCAGGCCTGCTTGGCGCGGTCGCGGGCGCCGTGGTCGCGCCGATCACGTTCACATATTACGAGATCGGTGTGATGCTCGGCCTCAAGGGATTCGTGGCAGCGGTCCTCGGCGGGTTGGGCAGCTTCCCCGGCGCGGTGGCGGGTGGGCTGGTGCTGGGCGTTACCGAGGCCATGATGGCCGGTTATATCTCTTCGCATTACAAGGACGCGGTCGCTTTTGTGCTGATCCTGCTGATTCTGTTCTTCATGCCGACCGGCATGTTTGGCAAGCAAAGCGCTGAGCGCGTCTGAGGCGGGAGGATGTATGTCGGATGGTAACGACAGCCTGGGCGCGCCGGCCGCACTGACAGGAACCAGTGCTCGCCTGGCAGAGAGTTCGTCGCTGCTGGCGCGGCTGCTCTCGGCGCGCCAGGGCGGCTTCGCGCTGTTGCTGGCGACCGTGCTGCTGGCGCCGCTGTTCATGGATGGGCTTTATCACTATGACTTGGCCGTACTGATCGGCATCAACGCAATCATTGTCATTGGCCTGAATTTGCTGGTTGGTTATGCCGGCCAGATCAGTCTGGGGCATGCTGGCTTCTTCGGGCTTGGCGCCTACACCAGCGCTATCCTGACCGCGCGCTACGATTGGCCCGGCTTGCTGGCTTTGGCGGCCAGCGCGGCGTTCGTCGGCCTGGTTGCATTCATCGTTGCCAAGCCCATCCTGCGGCTGCGCGGCTACTACCTCGCCATGGCGACCCTGGGTCTGGGGATGATCATCTATCTCGTTCTCACCTCGGAGAGCTGGCTGACGGGTGGACCGGATGGCATGGACGTGCCGCCGCTGGTAGTGTTCGGCCGGCCGGTGATGGGGGAGCAGACCTGGTACTGGATCGTTGCCATGATTCTGCTGCTGACCTATTGGCTGGCGCTGAACCTGATCGATTCGCCCGTGGGACGTGCCCTGCGGGCGGTGCATGGTTCGGAGATCGCGGCGGCAACCGCCGGAGTCGATGCGACCGGCTACAAGGTGCTGATCTTTGTCGTCTCCTCTGCGCTGGCGGCTGCCATGGGCGGGCTATATGCCTTCTACAGCGGCTTCATCACCCCCAGTTCGGCAGGTTTTCTGCACTCCATCCACTTCGTGGTCATGGTGGTTTTCGGCGGCATGGCCTCGATCGTCGGATCGCTGGTGGGCGCCATCGTGCTTACCCTGCTGCCGCAAATGCTGACGGTGTTCGCTGACTACGATGCGCTGGTATACGGCCTGATCCTGATGCTGGTGATGATCTTTATGCCGAAAGGCCTGGTGCCGACTCTGGCGAGCTGGCTACGGAGGTCGCGATGACGCAGGCGGCTATTCTTGAAATCGAAGCGCTCACCAAGAGCTTTGGCGGCGTGCGGGCGATTCAGGACCTGAGCTTCTCCTTGTACCCGCACGCCGTGCACTCCGTGATCGGCCCCAACGGCGCCGGCAAAACCACCTTGTTCAATCTGATCACCGGCGTCTTCAGCCCAACCAGTGGCCGAGTGCTGCTGCAGGGGCAGGATCTGGCCAGCAAAACCGTGCACCAGCGCGCCGCTCTGGGCGTGAGCCGCACCTTCCAGAACCTGCAGCTCTGCCTGAATATGACGGCGATCGAAAACGTCATGCTGGGCTGTCATCTGCATGTGAATCATCGCTTCTTGCCGGCGCTGTTCCGTTTGCCGCGCATCGCCAGTCAGGAACGCTCCTGTCGTGAGCGCGCCGCCGAACTGATGGAGTACGTGGGGCTAGGCAACTACATCAGCGCCGACACTACATCGCTGCCGTACGGCGCTATGAAGCGGCTGGAGATTGCCCGCTCGCTGGCGGCCGAGCCCAAGCTGCTGTTGCTGGATGAACCGGCGGCCGGCCTGAACGGTGCTGAGACAGCGGAGCTCGAGGCCTTGATCCAGAAGCTCTCGGCAGCCGGGGTCACCGTGGTGCTGGTCGAGCACGACATGAAGCTGGTGATGAACGTCTCCCAACACATCATTGTGCTCAACTACGGGCGCAAATTGGCCGAGGGCAGCGCCCGCGAGGTGCGGGAGAATCCTGAGGTGATCGCCGCCTACCTCGGAGAGCAGGCCGCTTGATGCAGGACAGACCGATGACCGATGGCCCGCCGGCGTTACTCCGGCTGCAGGGGCTGGTGACTCATTACGGCCCTATCCAGGCGCTCAAAGAGGTGTCGCTGGAAGTTTCTTCCGGCCAGATCGTCGCCCTGGTCGGCGCCAACGGGGCGGGTAAGACCACGCTGCTGCGTACGGTTTCCGGCCTGCAGAAGCCGACAGCCGGACGAATCCTCTATCAGGGGCGTGATGTAACAGGCCTGCAGCCGGCGCGGCGGGTAGCCGCAGGTATTGTGCAGGTCCCCGAGGGGCGGCAGGTGTTTGCGCCCATGACGGTGGAGGATAATCTGCTGCTTGGCGCTTACAGCCGGCCGCACGGGAAGGCGATCG
>DASULL010000207.1:0-13358 GCA_036278215.1 Gammaproteobacteria bacterium
ACGCCGGAGAACGATTCGGCCGTATCGAGAATCTGCGTGAGCAGTTCCCGCGGCAGCCCTTCGACCGTCAGGAAGTGCCTGAGCCGGCCGTCTTGATCCAGTTGTAAATTCATGCCTGTTTTTGAATGACCATGCTGAGCGGATTCGGACCTTGCAGTTTGATCTGTTCTCCCGGCGGCAATTTCAGCGTCTGCCCGACCGCGGCGGCGGCAATCGGCAATTCGCGTTCGCCGCGGTCGATCAGGACCGCCAGCAGCACGCTGGCAGGCCGGCCCCAGTCGAAGATTTCGTTGAGCGCGGCGCGTATGGTGCGGCCGGTGTAGAGCACATCGTCGACCAGGATGATGTGGCGGCCGTCGATGTCGACCGGCAAATGGGAAGGCCGCACTTGGGGATTCATGCCGATCCGGCTGAAGTCGTCGCGGTAGAAAGAGATATCCAGCGTCCCCAGCGGTTCGTCGAAGCCGAGCTGCTGGTGCAGGCGCTGCGCCACCCAGGCGCCGCCGGTGTGGATGCCGATCATCAGCGGCCGGTCCATGCCGCGCTCGGCCACCAGCCCTGGCAGGGTGTCGGCCAAGCGGTCGATCAGGGTGTCCACGCTTGCAAGCTCAGTCATGGCGTCGCTCCCCAAACCAGGTTTCCAGGATGATGGCTGCTGCCAGCCGGTCGATCTCTTCCTTCTGCCGCTCCAGCCGGCCGCCGCCCCGGCCGCGCTCGGTCAGGGCCTGTTCCGCAGCGTACGACGACAGCTGCTCCTCTACGGTGTGGACCGGCAGTCCAAAGCGGCCATGCAGGCGACGGGCGAAGCGCTCGGCCGGCGGCGTCATGTCGGACGCCGTGCCATTGAGCCGGCGCGGTATGCCTACTATCAGTGCCACCGGCCGCCAGGTTCGCAGCAGTGCCTCGATGCGGCTCCAGTCCGGTTGTCCGTCCCGCGCCGCTAGCGTCTCCAGCGGGCGGGCGCTGCCGGTGATCGATTCCCCCACCGCCACGCCGATCCGGCGCAGGCCGAAGTCGAACCCCAGGTAAGTGCCGTCGCCGGACACGATTCCCTAGGCCCGCCCGGCGACCGAGGACAGCAGGGAGAGATTCACCCCCAGCAGCGCGGCGGCAGCGTGCCAGCGTCGCTCGACCTGCAGGTCGAACAGGACCTCGGTGCTGGCCGGGCCGCTCAGCCAAGCGTTCTCAGCCAGTTCTTCTTCCAGCTGGCCTGGCCCCCAGCCAGCGTAGCCAAGCGCCACCAGATAATCCTGCGGGCCTGTCGCCGCCGCGATGGCAGCAAGTATGTCGGTCGATGTGGTCAGTGCCAGTTCATCGCTGATCTTCAGGGAGGAGTCCCATTCGCCGCTAGCGCGATGGAGAACGAAACCCCGCTCCCGCTGGACCGGTCCGCCGAGAAATACCGGCCGGGTGGCAACGTTTTCGGCTGCGGGGGGAATTTCGAGGTGATCGAGCAGTTCGCCCAAGGCGATGTCGGTAGGCCGGTTGATGATGATCCCGAGTGCCCCCTCGGCATTGTGTTCGCAGAGGTAAGTGACAGTACGGGAAAAGTTCGGATCGGCCAGCGACGGCATGGCGATGAGAAAGTGGTTGGTCAGATCAGGCCCATTCATGCGCATAGTATCGGGCAGGCCGGCTGCCGGCCACAAGCGGGGGGAGAGGTTCACTACAGAGACGCAGAGGACACGGAGGAAGAACGGAGACTGACCACAAAGACACAAAGCCGCACAAAGAGCCACAAAGGAAGAGTCTTAATCTTTGTGTTCCTTTGTGCCTTCGTGGTGAATGCTTTTTTCTCCTCTCTGGCTCTCAGCGCTTCAATGGTTGGCTTCCAGCCACGGCAGTAGCGTCAGTTGGTCTTCAATTCCGTGTCGACAGGCCCTGTTGGTCGATGAACTCCCAGGTACGGGTAATGACCAGCAGGTCGCTGCCGGCCAGCACCTCGGCCGGTATCGGCGCGAACGGCGCCGCGATGTGGACGATGCGCATGGCCGCCTGATCGAGTACCGGCTGGCGGGAAGAATCGAGCACGCGCACGCTGACCAGGCTGCCATTGGGCCTGAGGGTCGCTTCCAGGATCAGCGCGCCCGACAGCGCGCGTCGACGGGCTTCTTCCGGATAGTTGAGATTGCCGATCCGCTCGACCTTTTCCACCCACTGACGCATGTATTCCGCCGCTGCATGCGCTTTGGTCCGGGCATGGATGTAACGCTTGCTCGGGTAGCGGGCGGAAATGCTTTCCAGTTCCTGCTGGTGGGCGACTGACTGGGCCAGCTGGCGGCTGTCGCTGATCAGCTCGGCGGCGGTGGGCGGCTGCGGCTCCACAGCGGGTTTTTCCGGCGTCGGCTTGGCTTTCTGTTCGGTGCCGCGGCGGCTGACGACTTCCTGCTTGCGCTGCACCGGTGCCGCAGCCGGCGGTGGTGCCGTCTGGGTCGGGGCAGGGCCGGCAGCTGCTGCAGCCGATGCTGTGGCCTGCTCCCTCGGGCGCTGCTTTTCCTTATTCTCGCCGCCGCCATCCTGGTTGGCTTGGGCCAGGTAGTCGTAGTTCTTCGGCGCTTCCGCCGCCGGCCGCTCTGCCAGGATGACTTCGATCAGCGGGGGCGTGCGCGGCGGCTTGATGGCCGGTCCGGTAAAGCCGATGCCGAGGATGACCAGCGCATGGACCACCACCGCCAGGAACAGCGTCAGCGAGAGTCGATCGGCGGATGTGATGGTCGGGCCTGTCATTGCCACAGCTCAAGATAAATGGAGTCGAATCGGCTTGGTCTGAATCCGTGCACGAGCATGCGTTATGACCGCGCCTGTATTAAAAGTTCGCCGACGAAATGGTCGATTTACGCTAGCCGGCGTTCGATCGCATCGAAGAATCGCGCGCTGATGTTGATATCGTAAATCGCGTCGAGTTCGCGCACGCAGGTTGGACTGGTGACGTTGATTTCCGTCAGATAGTCGCCGATGACATCCAGCCCGACGAACAGCAGCCCGCGCTCGACCAGGGTGGGCGCTACCTGCGCCACGATCCAGCGGTCGCGCTCGCTGAGTTCCACGCCCTCGCCGCGGCCGCCGGCAGCAAGGTTGCCGCGGGTTTCGCCCTGAGCCGGGATGCGGGCAAGTGCATAGGGAACCGCTTCGCCATCGATTACCAGGATGCGCTTGTCGCCCGCCTTGATCTCGGGCAGGTAGCGCTGAACCATCGCATAGCGTTTGCCGAGCTCGGTAACAGTTTCGATGATAACGTTGATGTTCGGCTCGCCATGTCCGACCACGAAGATGCCGGTGCCGCCCATGCCGTGCAGCGGTTTGATCACGGCCTTGCCATGTTCTTGGACGAAGGCCTTGATATGGCCCGGATCGCGGCTAACGATGGTCGGCGGGCAGCACTGGGGAAAGTGCAGCGCAAACAGCTTTTCATTGGCATCCCGCAGGCCGCGCGGATCGTTCAGCACCAGGCAGCCGGCCTGCTGGGCCAGCGTCAGGATGTGGGTGGCGTACAGATATTCGGAGTCGAATGGCGGATCCTTGCGCATCAGAACCACGTCCAGCTCGTCCAGCGGCAGGTGGTGCGTTGCGCCAAGCTCGAACCAGCGGGTGTTGTCGTCGGCGACCTCCAGCCCCCGGGTCCGGCCGAAGGCGCGGCCGGCAATGATCTCCAGGCCGCCAAGCTCCATATAGTGCAGCTCCCAGCCGCGGCGCTGGGCTTCCAGCAGCATGGCAAGAGTAGTGTCCTTGTAGGGCGTAATGGTGGCGATGGGATCCATGATGACGCCGAGTCGCTTACCCATGCTGGCTCCTTGAGTCTGGTCTTCGCGATGGATCAGAATATCTTGCTTGGCGGGTTAACCGCCGGCAGTCGGCAAGGATACCGCAGCAGACCGGGTTAAGCAGTGTGTCCGCATCACGCGAAAGCGGCCTGGGGCGAAGGGAGCTCCTCGCAAACGTGAGCGCCTTGTGGAAGGTGTTTAGCTTGCTATGTTAAATACATCCGGTAAATAGCGTAAAAACATGTATATCATGTCGCCGCTCCATGGGCGCTGCGCAACGAGAATATTCGGGGGAACCGGTGAGAAACGAAGCGGCTGGCGGGGAGTTCCCTGGCTTGAAGGTGATGGTCATCGATGACAGCAAGACTATCCGCCGAACTGCCGAGACCCTGCTAAAAAAAGAAGGATGCAACGTCATCACCGCCACTGACGGCTTCGAAGCGCTGGCTAAGATCGCCGATCACCGGCCGGAAATCATCTTCATCGACATCATGATGCCGCGTCTTGACGGCTACCAGACCTGCGCGCTCATCAAGAACAGCCAGACGTTCAAGGCTACCCCGGTTATCATGCTGTCCAGCAAGGATGGATTATTCGACCGCGCCCGTGGGCGTATTGTCGGTTCAGAGGAATACCTGACCAAGCCGTTCACGCGCGAGGAGCTGCTTAACGCGATCAAGCGCCATCTACGCGCGACGGCCTAGAATAAAAAATGGTGTGCGCCGGGGCGGCGGCACGATCCGCTTGGCCACGCTCACACCAATCCAAGTGACGACTGATGAGACGTTGAGAGGCTTCCCAATGACGCGAGTTCTTATTGTTGACGATTCCCCCACCGAAACCCACGTGCTCAAGACCATGCTGGAGAAGCATGGCCATCAGGTCAGCGTGGCGCAGACCGGCGAGGATGGTATCCGCATGGCAAAGGAAGTCGCCCCCGACGTGATCCTCATGGATATCGTCATGCCTGGCGTCAATGGCTTCCAGGCTACCCGCAAGCTCAGCAAGGATCCGGCGACCTCTTCCATCCCGATCGTGATGATCAGCACCAAGGATCAGGATACCGATCGCATCTGGGCGATGCGCCAGGGCGCCAAGGACTACATCACCAAGCCGGTTACCGAAGCCGAGCTGCTCTCCAAGATCAAGTCGGCGCTGGCGGGCTGAGCAACCGAGCATGATGGCGCGGCCAGCGATGACACCTTTCGCTGTTCTGGCGGCACTCGATTGGCGGGCGCGGCAATGTCAGGCCGCGCTGCCCGCTGCGGAAGAGGTACGCCAGCAGTGGGCAGGGGTAGGTTTTCGCCTGGGCGGGCGCCGGTTCGTCGCGCCCATGGGGGAAGTCACGGAAATTCTGACTTACCCGTCCCTGTCGCCGATCCCTCACACCAAGGCTTGGGTGAGAGGAGTCGCGAACGTGCGCGGCAACCTGTTGCCTGTCATGGACCTTGGCGGATTTTTGGGGCGCCATTCCGCGCTTGTTACCCGGCTTGCCCGGGTGGTCGTCATCCAGTTGGATGGTGTGCATGCGGGGCTGTTGGTCGATGAAGTCTTAGGCATGCGCCATTTCTTCGATGAAGAGAGATCTGCTGTGCCGGACGACCTGGGAGAAGAGCTGCGGCCCTTCGTTGCCGGTGCCTTCGTTCGGGACGGTGGCACTTGGCTGTTGTTCAGTATGCGGGCACTGGCGGCGCACCCGCAGTTTCTGAAGGTGGCCAGCTAAAGAAGCGCTTCGGTGTTCGAACCGAAGCCAGGACAGAACAGCCAACAAAACCAATAAGCAGAAAAGCCAAAGATAAAGCTACTTCGTCACGCGGTGGCAAGGCCAGTCCGATCAAGGGGTCCAGGGTATGAAGGGTTCGAACGTGTCTCAACCGGCGCGCGGTGCGCAGCGAGCCGCTACCGTTCTTGGTGTGCTGTTCATCATCAGTCTTGTGCTGATGGTGGCGAGCTTCGGTTATGTGTCCTATCACGGCAGGTTCGATCGCGAGTACATCAGCCGCGCCGACGCGATTCGCGTGCTGTCGCAGACGATCGGTAAAAACGCCTCGGAAACGGCCAACGGTAAGACCGACGCGTTCTTCATGCTGGAGGCGGCAAGCCAGCAGTTGGAAGCGCACGCCAACGTGCTCGTCAACGGCGACCCGGCTGGCAGCAAGCTGCCGGCGACGGCGGCCGTGTCCGAGGAAGCCGAGCGGGCACTGAGCAAGGTCATCCGGACCTGGAGTAGCGTGCGGGGCAACGTCGACGACATCCTCGCCCGGCGGCAGATGGTTATCGCCGTTAACGAGCTCGGTGAGCGGTTCCGGGCCAACGCCCCCAGGCTGCAGAGCATGTCGGAAGAGTTGGTGGACCGCCTCGTTGCCGCCGGCGGCGAGCGCGCTCAGATTGCCGTTGCCGCCCGCCAGGTGGTGGCGGCAGAGCGCATCGGCCGGCATCTTGGTGAAATGCTGCAGGGTGGTATCGGTAACATCACCGCCGCCGAGCGGCTCGGCTACAGCGCCGAAGAGTTCGCCCGTGGCGTGAATGCGCTGCTGCGGGGAGACAGCGAGCTTGGTGTCGTTGCGGTGGCGGATGCCCGCGCTCGCCAGCAGTTGGAAGCGATTAACAACCTGTACAGCGGCATGCAGGCGGAAGTGAACGAGGTTCTTGCCCGCTCGCCCGAGCTGTTCCGGGTGCGTAACGCCGCCGACAACATTTTCACCGACACGTCGGCTTTGCTGGCGACCACCGATCACCTGCTGACCCGTTACGCCGAGCTTGAGAATACGCGCCCGATCCAGTGGTGGTTCGGCTTCGCCTTCGGTGCGGCGGCCATCGTGCTGCTGCTCGTCCGCGGTCTGGCCGTGCGTGCGGTCAGCCGGGCCGAGCTTGCCGCCAAAGAAGAGGAGCGCAACCGCACCGACGAGGTTTCACGGCGTAACCAGGAGGCCATCCTCAACCTGCTGGACGAAATCGAAGGCCTGAAGGAAGGTGACCTGACCAAGGAGGCCTCGGTCGGTGAGGAAATCACCGGCGCTATCGCCGACGCCTTTAACGACGCCACCGACGCGCTCCGCAATCTGGTTATGACCATCAACGAGACCTCGGTGCAGGTCTCCTCTGCCGCCCAGCAGACGCAGGCGACCGCTATGCATCTCGCCGAGGCGTCGGATCATCAGGCTCACCAGATCACGGCTGTGTCGGCTGCGGTGAACGAGATGGCGGTGTCCATCGACCAGGTATCCCGCAACGCCGAAGAGTCGGCCCGAGTCGCTCAGCAGTCGGTGAACCTCGCCACTCGCGGCGCCGATACCGTACGGCGCACCATCGAGGGCATGGACGGTATTCGTGAGCAGATCCAGGAGACTTCCAAGCGGATCAAGCGCCTGGGTGAATCGTCCCAGGAAATCGGTAACATCGTCGAGCTGATCAACGACATCGCTGACCAGACCAACATCCTGGCTCTGAACGCCTCTATCCAGGCTGCCATGGCCGGTGAGGCCGGTCGCGGTTTCGCTGTGGTTGCCGACGAAGTTCAGCGTCTGGCCGAGCGCTCCGGTAACGCTACCAAGCAGATCGAAGCACTGGTTAAGACCATTCAGACCGACACTAACGAAGCGGTCATCTCCATGGAGCAGAGCACCGCTGGTGTGGTGTCCGGAGCCAAGCTGGCCGAGGCGGCCGGTGACGCGCTGCGTGAGATCGAGCTGGTTTCCAAGCAACTGGCCGGCCTCATCCAGAACATCTCCGAGGCGGCCCGCCAGCAGGCTAACGCTGCGGCCAACATTTCCGACACCATGAACGTCATCCAGGAAATCACCTCGCAGACCTCCGCGGGTACCAATGAAACCGCCACCAGCATCGGTAACCTGGCCGACCTGGCGAACGAGCTGCGGAACTCGGTGGCCGGCTTCAAGCTGCCTGAGTAAGTGGGGTAGGTGGTACCAATGGCCACCGTGAACGCGCCGATGCAGCCGGTCGTCTGGCCGGGTCTGGAGCCGTTGCCGAAGATGGACGATAACGAGTTCATCCAGTGGACGGCTTTGTTACGCGAGCGTACCGGCATGTATATGCCGAAGGAGCGCAAGTCGTTCCTGGTGACCAGCGTTGGTTTGCGAATGCGGGAGCTGGGTTACGGAGACTACCGGTCGTATTACGACTATCTGATCTCCGGTCGGGCGGGAAATATCGAGTGGTCGGCCTTGGTCGATCGCCTTACCGTCCATGAAACCCGTTTCTTTCGCGATCCGCGGGGGCTAGAGCTGGTTGTCGAGGAGTCCCTGCCGCGAATGGCCGAGCGCATCCGCAGCGGCGGCCAAGTGCATATCTGGAGCGCTGGCTGTTCGACCGGCGAGGAGCCGTTCACCCTGGCGATGCTGGCGGACGATTATTTCCGGCGGCACAGCGTGGTGCCGCGCTACGGTGTCACCGGTACCGACATCAGCCTGTATTCCCTGGCCACGGCCAAGCAGGGCATTTATCCGAGCCGGCGGTTAATGCAGATTCCAGCCGAGCTGCGGCAGCGATACACGGAAGAACTGCCGGACGGCGGGTTCCGCATAACGGAGTCGCTGCGCCGGCGGATATGTTTTGCCCAGTTCAATATCCTGAATGCCGCTAGCACGCCGCCGGGCAGCATGGATCTGGTGTATTGCCAGAACGTGCTGATCTATTTCGACCGGGAAACCCGGGCGAAGATTCTGGATGGGCTGGTGCGCCCGCTGCGGGAGGGCGGCATGCTCATTCTCGGGGCGGGTGAAATGATCGGCTGGGAACATCCCCAGATGACGCGTGCCGGTAGCATGGATGTGCTGGCATTTCAGCGCGTAACTCTTTAAGGCACGGGTGCCCAATAATGAGCAAGCCCACCGGAATCAGTCACAGCACCCTGAGCTGGGTGAAGAAGGAGCTCGACGAGACTCTGCGCCAAGCCGCGGAATCGCTCGAGATCTACAGCCAGGACCCGAGTGATCCGACCCATCTGCAGTTCTGCGGATCTCATCTGCATCAGGTGCACGGCATTCTGCAGATGCTGGAACTGTTCGGCGCCGCCATGCTGGTTGAAGAGATGGAGCAGGTGGCCAACGCGCTGCTGCGGGGCGAAGCGCGCCAGGTTGCTGATGCGCAGCAGGCGCTGATGCAGGCTATCTTGCAGCTGGGCGATTACCTGGAGCGCGTCCAGGCTGGCTTGCAGGATGTACCTATTCTGCTACTGCCCCTGTTGAACGATCTGCGAGCAGTCCGCAACGCCAGCCTGTTGACCGAGCACGCCTTGTTCAGCCCCGACCTGAAAGCAGCTGCCGCAGGCCGGCCTCGGTCGCGTGCAACAGCTGCTGAGCCGCTGACGGCCGCGGCGCGCCGCCTCCGTAGCCAGTATCAGCGGGGACTGCTGGGGGTGTTGCGGGAGAAAAATCTGCAAGCCAGCCTTGCTCAGATGGCGGCAGCGCTGGAAGGTCTGGAGGCGGCGTCCGCCGATGCCGCTGTCGGCGACATGTGGTGGATCGCTTCAGCCCTGGTCGAGGCGTTGCAGCATGGCACCGCCGAGAGTGCCGCGGCGATCAAGATGCTGCTGGCTCAGATTGACCGCGAAATCCGCCGTGCCATCGATGTCGGCGAGGCCGGGCTCGTTGCCGAGCCGCGGCAGGAGCTGGTCAAAAACCTGCTCTACTATGTCGCCCGTGCCCAGCCGCAGAGCGAGCGGGTGGCTGCTGTCCAGGAGCGCTACGGCCTCAAGCGGTTGCTGCTCGACGAGCACCAGCTCGAAACCGCCCGCCGCGGTATTGCCGCGCCGAACGCCGATACTCTGCAGGCGGTTGCCAGTATCCTCAAAGAAGACCTGATCACTGCCAAGGACAGCCTCGACCTCTATGCTCGCAGCGGTTACACCGATCAGGACCGGCTGCCGCCGCTGGCAGAAGGCTTGGGCCGGGTCGCTGATACGCTAGGTGTGTTGGGCCTGGGCGTTCCGCGCCGGGTGATCAAAGAGCAGGTCGCTCGCATCAACGCTCTGGCAAACGGCAGCGTAACCGCCGACGAAGCTCGGGTGATGGAGATTGCCGAAGCGCTGTTGTACGTCGAATCGGCGATCGACGGCTTCAGCGCCGGCGTCACCATCGGCACGGAGCAGGATGACGACCTGCCTGAGGCGGACTACGGTAGCTCCCTGCGCCAGCTGTCCGACGCCGAATACCATGAGATTTACGGTACTGCCATCGGCGAAGTGGTGGCCGACGTCGCTCGGCTGAAGGAAACGGTCGCCAAGCTGATCGAGGCCGGCAGCGCGGAAGGGATCGGCGACACGGTCCAGCGCTTCGAAGAGCTGGCTGCCACTCTCCGCTTGCTGGACAAGGCTGATGTCGCCGATCTGCTGAGCGCGGTCGGCTCCTATGTTGCCGCCAATCTCCTTCCTGGCCGCTCCCTGCCGGATCCGGCGGATCTCGACACCTTTGCCGACGCCCTGGCTGGTATTGAGTACTACCTGGAAGCGGCCCGCGACGGCCACGCGCACCCGGCCTCGGTGCTGGAAAAGGTCTCAGCTGCTCTCGCCAAACTCGATTCGACGCCGGCGGCAGAGCCGGTTTCGGAACTGAGCTGGTTCGAGCCTGGCAGTGACAGCGAGGCCTCGGACGATTTCACTGTCGACTTCGATTTGGCAGAAGCGGCGATCGAGCTGCAGGAAAGCCACGACGAGGTCGAGGGTTTCACATTGGATGAGGCGCTGACCGCGCCCGCCGACTCGCTCGAGCTGGCGTCGCTTGAGTTCGAGCCGTTGGAGCCCACACCGGCACCAGTGGCACCAGTGCCGGTTGCAGTTCAGCCGACGAAGAAGAGCGGCCGTATCAACTACGATGCGCCGGTCCTGGCGGACGCTATCGACGATGACATCCTGGAGATCTTCATTGAGGAAGCCGGCGAGGTGCTGGAGACCCTGCGGGAAGAGTATCCCCGCTGGCGCAGCGATCCGGAGAATACCGCCGCTCTGACCACCGTGCGCCGTATGTATCACACCCTCAAGGGCAGTGGCCGCCTGGCCGGTGCGTTGCTGCTGGGTGAGATGGCGTGGTCACTGGAAAGCCTGCTTAACCGGGTACTGGAGCGGGCGATAGCGGCTGGCCCGGAAGTGTACTCCGTGGTCGAAGACAGCATTGCAGTGCTGCCGGCCCTCCTCGACCAGATCCAGGGCCAGCCGGTGTCCGGCTTGGATGTCATTGGCCTGATGCAGCGCGCCGACGCGCTCGCTAACCCGAACTCGCCCGACGGTCCGGAGGGCGGCGGTCCGGCCAAGCCAAAACCAGCCCTGGCCGACAGTAGCGCAGCGCTGGCTGAATCCAGTGCACCGGTCGAACCGGCCATGGAAGAGCCGCTCGCCTCGTTCGACGAGCCGCTGGAGTTTCCGCTGGTCGAGGAGATAGTTCTGGAGGCGCCGGCAGCCGCGCCGCTCGAAGCCGACCTGCCCGAGTTCGCCCTGGAGGATTTCGGGTTGCCGGCCGCGGAGCCGGACTGGTTCGAGGCACCGAGCGAGCTGGTCGAGGAGATCATTCTGGAGGCGCAGACAGCCGAGCCGGCCGCAGCGGACCCGCCTGGGTTCGTCCTGGCGGACTTCGAGCTACCGGTCGCGGAGGCAAGCTGGCCTGAGACTCCGCGCGAGCTGGACGAGATCGTGCTGAGCGAGGAGCCGCTGAACTTGGCTGCTGCCGAATTCAGCTTCGAAGGGCTTTCGGTTGAGTTCGATCTGGATGAGCAGCCCATCGAGATTATGGCCGAGCCTGCGCCGGTCGAGCCGGTCGTCGAAGCCGGCGGTATGGACCCGATTCTTTACGACATTTTCAGCCGTGAGACGGCCGACCATCTGGCCGTGGTCCGGGCCTTCATCGACAGCGGCCGGCAGTCGGGCCAGCCGGTGCCGGCGACCAAGGCCCTGGTGCGTGCCCTGCACACCCTGACTGGCAGTGCCCGTATGGCCGACGTCGGCCCGATCGCCCACATCGGGCGCAAGCTGGAGGTGTTGGCGGAGCATCATGTGCTGTCGGGACGACCGGTCGGCAGCGCTGAGCTGGATCTGATGGAGCGCGGCGGCGAACTGGTAGAGGACATGGTTCGCAGCTTGGCGTTGCCGGCGCCGGAATGGCCGGATATAGAGCCGCTGCTTGGCGAGATTGACGCCGCCACCCAGGCTCTGGCCGAGGTGGTTGCGGCGGCGAGCAATCACGTCGGCATGGAGTTCCCTTTGCTGGAAGAGGAAGCCGAAGTCGCCGTGGCAGAGGCTGATCCGGTACCGGCAGAAATGGTTGTCGCCGAGCCGGAGTCGGCTCCAGCTCCCGCTACCGCGGATATAGGCCACGAACTGTCCGCGCTTTTTCTGGAAGAAGCCGAGGACATACTGCGCTTCCTCGAAATGACCGTGCAGCGTTGGGAGGAAGAACTCGACCATACAGCCACCGTCGCCGAGCTGCATCGCTCCCTGCACACCCTCAAGGGTGGTGCCAGATTGGCCGGCTTTACCGCCATCGGGACGCTCTGCCATGCCCTTGAGAGCGTAGCCGTCGATGTCGCCGATCACAGGGTGCCGGCCGACGACATTTTCTTCAATCTGCTGCATGCCTGCGTTGATCGCCTGGTGAGCATGACTGCCGAGGCGAAGGGAGGCGCGCTGCCGCAGACGCCGGACGACCTGCTCGCGGCAATCGCTGAGTTGCGCGGCAGCACTGAGCTGGTCGAGGAACAGCTGGGCGATCTGGCCGATGCCGAGCTGGTCGAGGTCTTTCTCGAAGAAGCGGCCGATATTCTCGAAGCTACTGAAGCGGCGCTCAATCACTGGCAGAACGAGCCCGGCAACGAAGAGCGCATCATCGATTTACAGCGGGCGCTGCACACTCTCAAGGGCGGCGCTCGCATGGCTGGATTCAAGCCGATCGCCGACCTGAGCCACGCCCTCGAGACCCTGCTGGTGGGCGTGCAGTCGGGCCGGCCGCAACCGTCTGCCGAGCTGTTCGACCTGCTTGAGCGGATTTACGATCGGTTGTTCAGCATGCGCGCGAAAGCGGCCTTCGGCGAGCCGCTGACCGATGCCGACGACCTGCTGGCCGCCATCGCTGCGCTGCGCGACGGGACCCCGACTGCAGCGCAGCCGCCGGTCGACGAACCAGTCGTCACGGAGCCGGCTGCCGAGCGGCCGCTGCTCGCCAGTGCGGCTGCCGCGCTACCAGCGGAGACCCTTCAGACCCAGGCTCCTCAGGCAAAACCTGCGGCCACGCCGGTCGCAGCCCCGAGTGAACCGCCACAGCAGGCTCGTGACGATGGCGCCGATGCAGTGCGGGTTCGCGCCGACCTGTTGGATGACATGGTCAACTTCGCCGGTGAGGTAAGCATTTATCGAGCTCGTCTCGAGCAGCAAGTTGGCGGCATGCGCTTCAACCTCGGCGAGCTTGATCAAACGGTGGCGCGGCTGCGTGAGCAGCTGCGCACGCTGGAGATCGAAACCGAAGCGCAGATTCTCTATCGGTTTGACCGGGAATACGAAACCGCTGGGGCGGACGCTGGCCCCGAAGACTTCGATCCGCTCGAGCTGGACCGCTTCTCCCGCATGCAAGAGCTGTCGCGCGCCCTGTCGGAATC
>DASULL010000208.1:0-3075 GCA_036278215.1 Gammaproteobacteria bacterium
TGGCGGCATTGTCCAGATAGACCAGCGCGCGGCCGTTGACCTCCCGTTGCAGGATGGGGAAGTCGGCCCGCACCCGCGCCACATCGAGGCGCTCGGCGGCCGCTACGGCATTGGCCGTTCTGACTGGGCTCATAACATCTCCCTGGCGGCGTGGTCGCCGGGCAGATACCGCAGCGCCACCGCCCGCTCATACTCGCGCAGGGCGTCGATCCGCACCGGCTCCAGCGCCTCGCCGATGAAGGCGTAGGTCAGCAGACCCATCGCGTCGTCCCGGCCAATGCCGCGCGAGCGCAGGTAAAACAAAGCGTCCTCATCAAGTTCGCCCATGCTGGAACCATGGGTGCACTTGACGTCGTCGGCGTGGATCTCGAGCCGCGGGTTCGAGTGCACCTTGGCCCGCCTGGTCAACAGCAGGTTGCGGTTTTCCTGGCGAGCGTCGGTTTTCTGGGCGCCTTTGGCCACTTTCACCAGACCGTCGAACACCGCCTCCGAACGGCCGGCCAGTACGCCCTTGAACAGCTGATGGCTCTGGCAATGCTCGGCCAGATGGCTTACCCAGGTATGGTGGTCGATGTACTGGCCGTCGGAGAGCAGGTACAGGCCATCCAGTGCTACCTCGCCGCCAGGAGCGGCCAGATCGCCATACAGGTCGGCGCGCGCCAGCTTACCGCCGATGGCAAAGGAATGTGCCGAGATCCGCGCATCCCGCTCCAGGTGGCCAGCGATGACGCCAAAGTGGAAAGCGTCGGGGCCGGACTCCTGCACGCTGTGATAGTGCACGGCGGCATTGTCAGCCGCGACGATTTCAGTAACCGGGCAGTTCAGGTAGACGCCGGCACCGCCTCGGTGAAACTCGGCAACACGAATTTCCGCTCCCTCTTCGGCAACGATCAGCGTCCGCGGATAAACGGCTCGCTGTTCGGCGTTGGCGGAAACCAGGTAAGCGATCACCAGCGGCCGCTCCAACGCCACACCTCGGCCCACGTGCACCAACACGCCGCCTTCGAACAGCGCCGTGCTCAGCGCGGCAAAGGCATGGCCGTTCACTGGCGCATATTTGCCGAGATGCGCTTCCAGCAGAGCGTCATGGCTCTGCAGCGCGTCGATCAGCGGGCGCAGCGTCACACCGGCAGGCAGATCGCCAAGCGCCGAGTGAGCGTCGCTGAGATGGCCATCGACCAGTACCAACAGATGGGCGTCCGGAATCACCTGCCGGATCGCCTCGACCTGCTCGTCCACTTCGCCCACCAGATGTACCGGCGGGAAATGGGCCTTGCTGACCGGGGCAAGGTCGAGATTACGCCAAGCTTCGTGCTTACGCGTCGGAAAACCCTGCGACTCGAAGGCCTGCATGGCTGCAGTACGACGCTCGATCAACCAGACCGGTTCGCCCATGCGCTCCTTGCGGCGGGCGCGGAAGTGCTCGCCGTAGGGGTTACCCTGCTCTACTACCGCCTGCTGCATCTATATCCTCCTTACGCCGCCGCCTCTTCGAACAGGGCGTAACCGCTCTGCTCCAGCTCCTTGGCCAATTCCTTGCCGCCTGATTTCACGATCCGGCCGCGAACCAGCACATGGACGTAATCCGGCTGGATGTAGTTGAGCAGGCGCTGGTAGTGAGTAATCAACAGAAAGCCGCGATCCGCGGCACGCAGCGCATTGACGCCGTCGGAGATGACGCGCAGAGCATCGATGTCGAGGCCGGAGTCGGTTTCGTCAAGGATGGCGAGCATCGGCTCCAGCACGGCCATCTGGAAGATTTCATTGCGCTTCTTCTCGCCACCGGAGAAGCCTTCGTTGACCGGCCGGTTCAGCAGCTTGTCGTCCAGCTGCACTAGCTTCATCCGCTCACGGATCAGCTTGAGGAATTCAATGGCGTCCATCTCCTCCTGGCCGCGATATTTGCGGATCGCGTTGACAGCGGCCTTGAGGAAGTAGGTGTTGGAGACGCCCGGCAGCTCCACTGGATACTGGAAGCCCAGAAACACACCTTCACGGGCCCTATCCTCAGGCGCAAGCTCCAGCAGGTTTTTGCCCTGATAGAGGGCTTCGCCGGCGGTGATCTCGTAGCCTTCATGGCCAGCAAGAACCTTCGCCAGGGTGCTCTTGCCGGAGCCGTTCGGCCCCATGATGGCGTGCACTTCGCCCGGCTGGATGGTGAGGTCGAGTCCCTTCAGGATCTCGGTGCCATTAACCGCAACATGCAGGTTTTTAATTTCGAGTAGAGCCGTCATGTTCGACATCCCTTAGCCGACGCTGTCTTCCAGCGTCACTTCAAGTAACTTCTGAGCTTCGACCGCGAACTCCATCGGCAAGGTGCGGAAGACGTCCTTGCAGAAGCCGTTGACGATCAAGGAAACCGCATCTTCTTCGCTGATGCCGCGCTGCTTGCAGTAGAAGATCTGGTCCTCGCCGATCTTCGAAGCCGTCGCCTCATGCTCGATATGAGCGGACGGATGCTGCACGTCGATGTAAGGCACCGTGTGTGCGCCGCACTGATCACCGATCAGCATGGAGTCGCACTGCGAGTAGTTCCGGGCACCCTCCGCCGTCGGCAGAATGCGCACCAGACCCCGGTAGGTCTGCTGGCCACGGCCGGCGGAAATACCCTTGGAAATGATCGTCGAGCGGGTGTTTTTGCCGATGTGGATCATTTTGGTGCCGGTGTCGGCCTGCTGCGCCAGCCGGGTTACGGCTACCGAGTAGAACTCCCCGACCGAGTCGTCGCCGCGCAGGACGCAGCTGGGGTACTTCCAGGTGATGGCGGAGCCGGTTTCCACCTGGGTCCAGGAAATCTTGGAACGCTTGCCGGCGCACAGGCCACGCTTGGTGACGAAGTTGTAGACACCGCCGCGACCTTCCTCGTCCCCGGGATACCAGTTCTGGACAGTCGAGTATTTGATCTCGGCATCGTCCAAAGCGATCAGCTCGACCACCGCCGCGTGCAGCTGGTTCTCGTCGCGCATCGGCGCCGTGCAGCCTTCGAGATAGGACACGTAGCTGCCTTCTTCGGCAATGATCAGGGTGCGCTCGAACTGACCCGTACCTTCCGCATTCATACGGAAATAGGTCGAC